>JADIMF010000109.1 GCA_017694915.1 Candidatus Ornithospirochaeta stercoravium | reverse complement strand
TTGTTCACAAGATAGAGAAGCTTCCTCTTCGACATGAGAAGGTAGCTGATGTTCAATCTCGCAAACTCGTACTGGTGCGGTGCATGCTCGATTCCGTCGATTGATGTTGCCCAGTCGTATGCCGGTCTGTGATCTTCGAACTCAAGTGTACAGATTGAGTGAGTAATACCTTCAATCGCATCTGAGATAGGGTGGGTGTAATCATACATAGGGTAGATACACCACTTGTTTCCTGTCCTTGGATGCTCAGCGTATTTGATACGATAGAGCGCAGGATCGCGCATGTTGATATTCGGGCTTGCCATGTCGATCTTGGCGCGAAGCGTGTATTTTCCCTCAGGGAATTCCCCGTTCTTCATCCTCATGAAGAGGTCGAGGTTCTCCTCAATGGATCTATCCCTGTCAGGGCTATTCTTGCCAGGCTCTGTAAGCGTTCCCCTGTATTCCTTCATTTCCTCAGGAGAAAGGGAATCAACATATGCCTTGCCTTCCTTGATCAGGCGCACAGCGATATCGAAAAGCTGATCGTAATAATCGGAGGCATAGTAGGTTTTATCACCCCAGTCGAAGCCGAGCCAGTGTATCGTGTCCTTTATTGAATCGATATATTCCTGCTCTTCCTTTGCAGGGTTCGTATCATCGAGACGCAGATGGCATGTTCCGCCGTATTTCTCTGCAAGTCCGAAGTTGATGCATATAGCCTTGATGTGTCCGATATGGAGATATCCATTCGGCTCCGGTGGGAATCTTGTCACGATTCTGTTATCCGGTACGCGTCCATTCCTGAGATCATCTTCAATGATCTTTTCCAGGAAGTTGAGGGGTCTTTCTTCCCTGTTTTCCATATTTACCATCCTTTCAGGCCTTCCAAAGGGCCCTTTAGAGATATTGAGACTTTAACACTCAGAATACTTCGATGTATACCTCTCCTTCGCCTTTTGATGATGCTCCGAAGGAGACTGATGTCCTGAAAGCTTCTTTCTCGATCGATATTACCAGTTTTTCCCCGCTGTAGAACGAAAGCTTAGCTCCTTCCTTGATAAGCTTCATCCTCTCTCCGATTTCCATAGGAACGTGTTCTCTTATATCCCCGAAGGATATGATCGCCATATCCTTCCTGAACAATATGAATTCCTCCGGGGTGTGGAGAAGGGTGAACGCTGTTCTTGCAGAGCCTTTGAGAAGGATATCGACTTCTCCGTTTTCTGGGAGTATGAAGAATACTGAATGCTCGCTTTCCGATTCATATCTGAATGAATGCAGCGTTGTCTTTATTTTCTCCGGTTTCGATATCCAATGTGCTTTCTTCGTGTTCACACGAAAGATAGTAACAGTTTGCCTTCTTATATTCCACAGATTATATTCCGGATATGATTGCGATAATCGGCGAGATGATTCCATCTTTCAGAAAGGATGGTAATGGATATGTTTTCTCATACACAGGTATCGGATATGAGTGGGTTGAGAAGCTGAGGAGAAGAGGAGAGAAAGTCCTTTTCCTGTCTCCCATTCCGAGAGGGAGCATCGGAAAGAAGATTTGTGATGAACTGACAGAGATGGGTGTGTTTTATGACCCTGATATGCTTGTTTCCGTCAATCCTCCGGTGAAAATCGATGATGAATATATCATCAGAAGTTCTTCGATGTTCACGATTGATACAGAGAAGCTTACCGATGTGTTTTCATACTTCAGTGATATAAAAAGCGTGGTTGTCTCTTCCGCAGTTCTTTCCGCAAATCCTTCAGCATCTGCTGTACTGGATGCGCTTTCATTTCTTTCACCGCTTCCCGAAATAGTAGTCGATAAATCTCTTCCAGAGGGGGAGATAGTCAATAATGATATCCTTGAAAGGACTCTTAACGGATTCAGGGCTATTCCAGGCTGTCTCATCACTGATGATAAGGAAGAGATTCTGAATAAGATCAGCTGAAGAGATATCTTTCAAGCGCGTGGGCTATGCCATCATCGTCATTTGACATGGTGACATAGTCTGCCGCCGCTTTGGCTTTATCAGAGCCATTTGCCATGGCAACCCCGATTCCGGCTGTTTTGATCATCCCCGCGTCATTGTCCCAGTCCCCGAATGCTATTATTTCATCTCTCTTTATACTGTAACGATTTGCAATGATCCTGACGGCATCCATTTTGTCATTTCCATAGGGGAGAATCTCAATGTTGTTCCATCCTGAGCTGAGGACCTTTGCTCTTCCTTCAAGCATTTCATCCAGCTCATGAAGAAGTCTGTTTATCTTATCCCTGTCATTGTCCTTCAAGAGTATCTTGTATGGTCTTTCCCCTGTCTTTCTTTCGACTTCATCGGGATCGGAGATGTCCATCCTGACGCCTGTGTCACCGCATATCCTGTTCTGTCTGAAATACCACTCATCGTCGGCATCGATGGCGAATCTGTTCTCCGTGAATGCGATAAGCGAAGATGCTTTTCCCTTCAGAAATGCTGCAGCTTGCCTGTAGGCATCCTTATCTATCATGTTCTCTCTTATATATTCATCTCCGTCTTTGATCAGTGCCCCATTGATTGCTGCGTAGATAACCGGGAGGTCGAGCTGTTCCTGAGCTCTTCTCATTCCAGTGATGTACCGGCCTGATGAGAGTACGATAAGTACGCCCATATCATGTGCTTTCCTGATTGCCTTGCGCGTTTTTTCTGAAATCGTAAGCTCTGATGTGAATAATGTTCCATCGATATCGGTGAAAAGTGCTTTGAGCATATGACGACTATATACCTTTTCCGCATCAGAGTGCTATCCTCTCCATGTGTTCATCAGAAAGCTGGCAGTCATCATTCTATCCATTCTTTTCCTCGTCTCCTGCGAGGAGAAGACCGTGACGGATTCCCGTATCGCAATGGGTACGCTTGTCACGGTTACTCTTTATGAAAGCGATGCCGGTAAAGCCGACGATATCTTCTCTTATATTTACGAGCTTGATTCAGAGATATCACGATACACAGATGGATCGTATATAGACATGATTAATGACAGCGCGGGGATTTCCCCCGTGCAGGTTCCTGATGAGATATATTCTCTTATTGAAAGCACGGTGGTGATGGCAGAGGAGACAGAAGGACTTTTCAATCCAGCTATAGGTCCACTTACAGCTTTATGGGGAATCGGGACGGAAGATGCACGCATTCCTTCAGATGATGAGATAGCATCGGTTCTTCCTCTTCTTGACTGGCACTCGATAATCCTCGATGACGAGGAAAGAAGCGTCTTCCTCAAGGAGAAGGGCATGTCTCTTGATCTTGGCGCTGTCGGTAAAGGATGGGCTGCCGATATGGTACGTGACTATCTTGAATCGCTTTCAATTGAGCATGCAATCGTGAATCTGGGGGGTAATATACTCCTTGTTGGAGGAAAGGAAGACGGAAGCGGATGGAATGTCGGCATAAAGGATCCGGAGAACACCTCTTCCGTATTCATGAGATTGTCCCTTGAGGATGGCACCGTGATAACTTCAGGTGGCTACCAGAGATACATAGAAAAAGATGGGGTCATATACCATCATATCCTTGATAGCAGAACAGGATATCCTTTCACTACTGATATTCTTTCCGCTACTGTAATAAATCCTTCCGGAACGCTTGGCGATATGCTCTCAACTGTGCTGTTTGCAGCAGGAAGCGAAAAAGCAGAAGCTATCGCTTCTCAGCATGGCGTGAGGGCAATACTTAAGCTAGAGGACGGAAGAATCATCGACACGGACAGCACGGAAGGCGAGATAGCAGTCATGGAGGAATGAGTCTATCGGCTCGAACGATGTGCCGTCAGAGAAGAAATCTGTGATTGCGAATCCGCTTCTGCAGAGTTTCCCGATTATATCCTCAAGTGTATGTGAGTACTCGATGGTATCATTATGAGCAATCCTCTTTTTCAGTTCCTTTTCCGATAGGCTTATCTCATCAGAGAAGGGGAGGGTGTACTTGATCTTCATCTTTCCTTTTTCCAGCAATCTATCATCGAAAAGATAGAGCGCGGGATTCGCGATACCGAATATGAAGCTTCCGCCTTTCCTCATTATCCTTGCGCACTCAGAGAATACCTTCCCGATATCCTTCACGAAGTTCATTGAGACCGGTGATATGATAGCATCGAATGATTCAGCGGGAAAAATGGAAAGATCCGTCATGCTTATCTGATGGAGCTTGGCAGATAGAGAGTATCGTTCAAGAGCTTCCATATCGCGCTCAAGCATCCTAGCGCTTATATCAGCGCATTCCGTGTCGCAGCCGAATGCTGCAAGAAGCGGGGTCTGCTGACCTCCTCCGCCTCCGAGTGAGAGGACATGCTTTCCTCTCAGGGAGTCTATCCATGATTCTGGGATCGGCTTATCTATCGTGATGCGCAGTGCGGGATGCCCCGCTTTCGCGTCCTCTATCATATCT
>JADIMF010000108.1 GCA_017694915.1 Candidatus Ornithospirochaeta stercoravium | reverse complement strand
CCTCCTCACCGTTATCATGAGCTTCTTGATGGATACATGGTGAAGATGCGCAAGTTCTATGAGCATGTATCTGACATGAGATCGCTTGGATCTGCTGCGATATCCCTTTGCTATACAGCCGCTGGACGTGTTTCCATGTATTATGAACTGGGACTTCATATCTATGACATCGCGGCCGGTGTGATCATACTGAAGGAAGCCGGTGGCTCCGTTTCCCTTTCATCGGATGATGATGACTGGATTGATGTTGCCGCTTCTGCTTCCGTTTATCATGACGAGCTTCTGGAGATCATAAATGATTAAAGCCGTACTTTTTGATTTCGACGGGACTATTGCAGATTCGTCTGAAGGAATATTCTACACAGCCCTCTATACCGTCCGTAAGCTCGGTATTGATAAGGAATACAGCGAGGAGGAGCTCAGACGTTTTGTCGGTCCACCCCTTCGCAGATGCTTTATTGAAGCTTTCAATCTCGATGAATCATTGCTTGATGATGCTGTGAAGATCTACAGGAAGGAATATTTCAGGGCCGGCATGCTGATGATGCATCTTTATCCTGGCATTGAGAAACTTCTTATAGACCTACGTAAAAGAGGAATAAAGACAGGCGTGGCATCTTTTAAGATGGATGGCCTCGTGAGGAAGTGCCTTGGCAATCTTGGTGTGCTGCAGTATTTTGATTCCGTGCATGGTGCAGATGAGAATGGTCAGCTCACCAAAGGTGATATAATAAACCTTGCGATTTCCGATCTGGGAGAAGAACGCAGTTCCATCCTGATGGTCGGAGATACCGAGAATGACAGAAAGGGTGCGGAGGATGCCGCTGTGCCTTTCCTTGGAGTATCCTATGGATTCGGATTCAGGAATGATGGACAGTACGATTTCGTTGTTGTCCCATCCGTTCCTGCTATACTTTCATATATTGAAGGAGCAGATAAATGATTGAGTGCGTAGAAACAAAGGCAGCTCCAGCTGCAATCGGGCCATACAGCCAGGCTGTAAAGGCAAATGGAATGGTTTTTGCTTCCGGTCAGATTCCTATCGATCCTGCAACAGGCGCGATAAAAGGTGAAAATGCCGCAGAGCAGGCTGAGCAGGTATTCAAGAATGTGAACGCTGTTCTTGCTGCTGCAGGTACTGACATCACGAAGGTCGTGAAAGCAACGGTTTTCCTTAAGAGCATGGATGATTTCGCCTCTGTCAATGAGGTATATGCAAAAGCATTCAGTGAATCTCCGGTCCTGCCTGCACGTTCAGCTGTTGCCGTAAAGACACTACCTAAGGATGTAATGGTAGAAGTCGAGGTCATCGCGCTTCAGTAATATGGATGACACGAAGAGAGTCTTCGCTGAAGCTCTCCGACGACTTCAGAGGGAAAGGCGAGGAGCAAAGATAACCGTAACCGACATAGCAGAAGCCGCGGGTTTCGATCGGCATACGTTTTATTATCATTTCTCCTCGCTTTTCGACCTTCTCGTATGGATGTTCGAGGATGAGATTGACCGTTTGTCAGAGATTGCCGGTTCCGACTGGGCCCGGATGATTGAAGGAAGCCTCGAATATTCAGAGGAGGAGAAGGATCTTGTACTTTCTCTTTTCCATTCGGAGTACAAGGAAAAGATATGCTTTTTCCTTTCGGAGCGCATGAAGAGCCTTGCTTCGGAATTTCTCAGGGAAAAGAAAGGATCTTCTGTTCCTGAAGAATATATTCCATGTCTTGCTGAATTCCTCGCCTATGGCACGCTTGGCCTGTATTTCTCCTGGCTTGAGGGTGGTATGGAGAAGAGTGCACATGAAGTATTCCAGGAGCTTGAATACATTCTAGGCAACAGTCTTAAAGGCTTTTCTCCAGAGTAAGTTAGCGATCAGTATTGCATATTTTCTGCATGAATATCCTGAAAAATGAAAATCTTATCTGAATTGCACTGTTTTCTGTTGACTTGCAAATCCTCTTCCTTTACCGTTTGAGCATGGAAATAGCAAAGAGACATCACCACCATGCAGTTTTCAGATCATGAAAGCCATGATGGGATTTTCTATAACCTAAGGATCTCCATATGGCGGAGGTCCTTTTTTATTATTCAGGAGGAGTAAGATGGGAAACAGGCTTATTGCAGCGATTCAGAAAAGCGGAAGGTTATCAGAGAAGAGTCTTGAGATGATCAAGTCATGCGGAATAGATTTCTATGCAGATAGCAGAGCGTTGAAAGCTTCTGCATCGGGCTTTCCTCTAGATTTCCTGTTTGTCCGTGATGATGATATCCCGGGATATGTCAGCGATGGTGTTGCTGATATAGGAATCGTCGGAAGGAATGAGCTTGATGAGTCGGGAATAGAGCTTGAGATTGTCCGTGATCTTGGATTTGCTTCCTGCCGGTTATCGATAGCAGCCCCTCCTGCATTCGAATATAAGGGTCTTGAATCCCTTGAAGGAAAGAGGATTGCAACATCCTATCCACGCATACTGCAATCGATACTGAATGAAAAGGGAGTGAAAGCAACTCCGGTCGTCGTCTCCGGATCTGTTGAGATCACAGTCGATGCAGGCATCGCGGATGCCATTGCAGATCTTGTCTCAACAGGTACCACTCTCAAGATGAATGGCCTTGAGGAAAAGGAGTGCATCTACCGTTCTTCCGCAGTGCTTGTGTCAAGAAAGGATCTGGAAGAGGAGAAGAAAATCGCTCTCCGCAGTCTTCTTGAGCGGCTTGATGCAGTCATGCTTGCCCGTCACAAGAAATACATTCTCTTCAATCTTCCGAAGGACAGGCTTGAGAAGGCTGCAGAGGTCATTGGAGGAATGAAGAGTCCTACGGTGACACCGCTTATGGATGAAGGATGGATATCTGTGCAGTCTGCAGTCGATGAAGGAAGGTTCTGGTCCGTGTTCAAAGAGCTGAAGGCTCTAGGAGCGGAAGGAATACTTGTCATGAATATTGAGAAGATGACGGAGTGAGTATGCTTGATTTCGTTGATTTTGATGAGAAATATCTTATCCGGCCAGCAGATAGCAATCCTGTGCTGAGAAAGACGGTGCAGGAGATTGTCGAGGATGTGAAAAAGAGAGGCGATGCCGCGCTGTATGATTATGCCTCCCGTTTCGATGGTGGCATCGATTCCCTCTTTGTCAGCAGCGATGAGATTGAGGCATCTGTATCGCAGGTTTCTGACGAGCTCAAAGCCGCTATTGATAATGCGATGGCGAACATAAGGAAATTCCATGAGGCGGAAATGCCGGAAGGGGAGGTCGTGGAGACAGCTGAAGGCGTTGTCTGTTCCCGTCGTATTGTTTCTATTGAACGCTGTGGGCTGTATGTTCCTGGTGGTACTGCGCCTCTTGTTTCGACAGTGCTGATGCTTGCAGTTCCTGCTTCCATCGCAGGCTGCAGAGAGATAATACTCTCGACACCTGCAAAGAATAATAAAGTCGATCCTGCGATACTTTACGCGGCAAGGCAGGCTGGAGTTACAAGAATCCTTAAATCAGGGGGTGCTCAGGCTATTGCGGCTATGGCATATGGAACGGAAAGCGTTCCGAGATGCTTCAAGCTCTTCGGCCCGGGTAACAGCTTCGTTGCAGAAGCAAAGAAGATAGTTTCTGCCGATGTCGCTATCGATATGGTTGCCGGGCCTTCTGAGGTGATGGTTGTCATAGACGGTACATCTGATCCTGAATATGCCGCATCCGATCTGCTTTCCCAGGCTGAGCATGGCAAGGACAGCCAGTCGATGCTCGTCATAAGGGCAGAATCACGCGAAGAGGCTGAAGCCATTTATGATAAGGTCAGGGAGGCTGTTGATAATGAGCTTTCCATTATAGGGCGTCATGAGTATATGCTTCCATCCCTTTCGCATTCATACGCATTTCCTGTTTACAGTGATGAAGAGGCTGTCCGTATAATAAACAGCTATGCGCCTGAGCATTTGATAATAAACACAGAGAATCCTGATGCTGTTCTTGATGGTGTTGAGAATGCCGGTTCTATATTCCTTGGGCCATATTCGCCTGAGTCTGCAGGCGATTATGCCTCCGGTACGAATCATACGCTCCCGACTTCAGGTTGGGCGGTTTCATCCTCCGGTGTTTCCGTTGACTCTTTCATAAAGAAGATAACGGTACAGCGTCTTACGAAGAAAGGCCTTGAGAATATATCTGGATCTGTGCTGAGACTGAGCGAGGCTGAAGGTCTCAGAGCCCATGGATATGCAGTGGAGGTCAGGCTGAAATGATAGAGAATCTTCTCAATCCCTGGGTAAGGGATCTCGTTCCATATAGTACGGCAAGGGATGAATTCACGGGAAAAGCCTCAGTTTATCTTGATGCCAACGAGAGCTGGTACGGAGATGGTGTGAACCGTTATCCTGACCCTTTCTGCCGTGACCTGAGGAGGACGATTGAACGGGTGCTTTCCATCCCGTTCGAGATGAGCGCAGTCGGGAACGGCTCTGATGAGGTGATAGATCTGCTTGTCAGGATGTTCTCCGCGCCAGGCGATTCTGTGATGATATCGCGTCCGACTTATGGTACCTATTCCGTTTTCGCAAGATCTCATGGAGTAGAGGTCATTGATATACCTCTTCTTCCTTCTCTTGAACTCGATGCAGATTCGATTATAAGGGCAATCGAGGAGAAGAAGCCGAAGATAGTCTTCATATGCTCTCCTAACAATCCTACGGGGAGGGTTTATCCGATAGAAACCATAAGGAGGATAGCGGACAGCAATCCTGGCATAACGGCTGTGGATGAAGCTTATTCTGATTTTGCAGAGAACTTCACATCATCCATCAGCCTCATTGATGAAAATCCCCGGGTAGTCGTTCTCCGCACGCTCTCCAAGGCATATGGAAAAGCTGGGGCAAGGCTTGGAATCCTTGTTGCCTGTCCTGAGATCCAGAAGGCGTTCATGAAGATGAAAGCTCCATACAATGTCTCTCTGATGAGCCAGAGGGAGGGTATCAAAGCGCTGGAGGATGAAGGCGTGGAGGAAAGAGTGAAAGATACGGTTATACGGAGAAAGTCATTCTCCGCTTATCTCAGTACGCTTCCATATGTGATTGAGGTATTCCCGTCAGAAGCGAATTTCATCCTGATACGTGTTCCGGATGCCGCTGCGCTGTATGATTATCTTCTCGCCAGAGGCATAGTCCTCAGAAACAGATCATCTGAACCAATGCTTCAGAATACACTGAGGATAACCATAGGCTCGGAAGAGGAGATGGAAGAACTGAAGGAGGCTCTTGATGGATATAATCGGTAAGAAGAAAGTCCTTTTTATAGATCGCGATGGTGTAATCGTTAATGAATGTCAGGTGGATTCATATGAGAAGATAGTATATATCCCACATGTTTTTGAAGCTCTCCGTACCATTTCGGATAATACCGATTACAGCTTCGTCATGGTTTCAAATCAGGATGGCGTGGGAACTCCGTCTTTTACATATGAAGGGTATATCGGGCCGATGGAGAGAATCCTTGATACACTCCGCGGGGAGCGTATCGTCTTCGATGATATCAACGTAGACTTCTCAATGCCCGAAGAGGATGCTCCTACGAGGAAGCCGAAGACTGGTATGATTGATCGTTATCGTTCAGATGAGTACGACATGGCGGCATCGTTCATGATCGGTGACAGGCTTACTGATATGATTCTTGCCCGTGATATGGGATGCCGTGGATTCCTTCTTACAGATGAAGAGATGGAAATTCCTGAGGATCTGAAGCCTGTGATAGCACTTAAGAGCGGGAATTGGCTTGATGTCGCAGCATATTTAGCAGCTGGAAGCATCCTTTCTGAAAGGAAGTGTTCCATAAAGAGGAAGACGAAGGAAACGGACATAGATCTATCTGTGAATCTCGATGGAACAGGTGAAGGCTTGATAACATCAGGTGTCGGGTTCTTCGATCATATGCTGCAGCAGATCGTGAGACATTCCCGTTTCGATATGTCAGGAAGGATAGTAGGCGATCTCGAGGTCGACGAGCATCATACAGTTGAGGATACAGCGATAGCCTTGGGCGAGGCTGTGTTGAAAGCACTTGGCGATAAACGCGGCATAGAGCGGTATGGCACAGAAGCTGTGATGATGGATGATACCGTGGCGTTCGCTTCGATCGATTTCTCCGGTCGCCCAGATTTCATCTTTGACGTTTCCTTCTCGATGGAGAGAATAGGGACATTCCCGTCCGAGCTGATACGGCATTTCTTCCGCTCCTTTGCAGAAGCTGCAAGATGCAATCTCTATCTTTCCGCGCGTGCCGGCGGAGATAGCCATCATACCGCGGAGGCTCTTTTCAAGGCGTTTGCCAGAGCTATGAGGAAAGCTGTGAGAAGAATACCTGGCGATAGCAGGATTCCGAGTACAAAGGGGCTTCTATGATAGCTGTCATAAAGTATAATGCCGGGAACATACGGTCGGTTCTGAATGCTCTGGAGCGCATTGGATATGAAGGAACGCTTACCGAAGATGTGAAGATTATCAGAGAGGCTGATCATGTCATCTTTCCGGGTGTCGGAGAAGCTTCTTCTGCCATGGCTTATCTGAAAAGCAGGGGCCTTGATGATGTAATAAAAGAGATAAGAAAGCCTTTTCTTGGTATCTGTCTCGGTATGCAGCTCATGTGTGCCCATTCTGAAGAGGGAGATACGGAGTGTTTGGGAATCTTCCCTGATACAGTAAAACTGTTTCCAACGGGCAGAGGATATAAGATTCCTCATGTTGGCTGGAATACTGTTTCTGATCTTAAAGGACCTGCCTTCTCGGATGTTTCTGATGGTGAGTATGCATATTTTGTACATTCATATTATGTACCGTTTTCGGAATATGCATCTGCCATAACAGAATATGATGATATCCGGTTCTCATCTGCTTTATGGAGGGATAATTTCATCGGGACACAGTTCCATCCTGAGAAAAGCGGCGATATGGGAGAGAGGATTCTCCGATCATTCCTGAGGTGGTCAATATGATAGTCATTCCAGCAATTGATATAATCGACGGTTCGATTGTCCGTCTTTCCGGAGGTGATTACTCCCGTGTCTCTCATTATACGATGACACCAGAGGATGCCGCGAAGAGATTTGAGGATGGAGGACTGACGCATCTTCATGTTGTTGATCTGGATGGTGCAGAAGGAAATGGAAAACGCAATCTCAGAACACTTGAGAGAATTGCAGCATGCTGCTCGCTTCACCTTGATTTCGGAGGAGGGATAAGAAGCGCTGGAGATGCTGAGAGTGCTTTCTCTGCGGGAGCTGAGAAGGTGAACATAGGATCAATGGCAGTCAGGAAAAAGGAAGCTGTGGTTGAGCTTGGAATAATATATCCGGGGAGGATAATCATCTCGGCAGATGTGCGTGACGAAAAAGTCGCCATTGCAGGATGGAAAGAGGATACGGCCATAGATGTCTCATCTTTTCTTGAAGAGTACATTGCTTCCGGGATATCGCTTGCGACAGTTACTGATATCTCTAAAGACGGGATGCTCAGCGGCCCCGGTATTGAGCTTTATTCGAAGCTCATCGAGGCTCTCCCGTCGCTTTCGCTCATAGCATCCGGCGGGGTGAGTTCTGTATCCGACCTGAAGGAGCTTTCAGCTATCGGGGTATATGGAACCATTGTCGGAAAGGCATATTACGAGGGAAGGATAACAATTGAGGAGATGAAGGAGGCAGAATGCTTGCAAAGAGGATAATCCCGTGTCTGGACGTTAAGGATGGGCGTACCGTCAAAGGAGTGAACTTCGTATCTCTCAGAGACGCAGGATCTGCCGTGGAACTTGCGGAGCTTTATTCTGCAGCAGGTGCTGATGAGCTTGTCTTTCTCGATATCACGGCGACGCATGAGAAGAGGAAGACGATAACCGAGCTTGTCAGGGAAAGTGCAAGACGTATTTCAATTCCGTTCACTGTCGGAGGAGGAATAAGGACTGCCGATGATGCGTCTTCCATTCTGGATGCTGGTGCTGACAAGGTTTCAGTCAACTCAGCCGCCCTTCGGAATCCTTCGCTGTTATCGGATCTTGCGGGGCGATTCGGCTCGCAGTGCGTTGTATTGGCGCTAGATGTGCGTTCCAATCCTGAGATGCCCTCTGGATACGAAGCTGTCGCGGATGGTGGAAGAACACCTATGGCACTTGATGCCCTGGAATGGGCAAAGGAAGCGGAATCGCTGGGAGCTGGGGAGATCCTTCTCACATCGATGGACAAGGATGGAACCAAGGATGGCTTCGATATCTCCCTTACGAGGATGATCAGCACATCATGTGGTATTCCTGTCATCGCATCCGGCGGAGCAGGGAAGAGAGAGGACTTTCTTGAGGTATTCAGGGAAGGCGAGGCAGATGCCGCGCTTGCGGCTTCTGTGTTCCATTTTCATGAGATAGACATACCGGAGCTTAAGGAATACCTGAAGGCAAACGGAATAACGGTAAGATAAGGAGGCATATATGGATATTGATTTTTCGAAGGGTAATGGACTTGTTCCGGCAATCGTGCAGGATGCTGTTACCGGCAAAGTATTGATGCTTGGGTATATGAACGAGGAGTCATATCAGATAACGAAGGAAAAGGGGCTTGTGACCTTCTTCTCAAGGTCAAGAAACAAGCTCTGGACAAAAGGCGAGACAAGCGGGAATTACCTGAAACTTAGGGAAATCCTCGTTGATTGCGATAAGGATACTCTCCTTGTGAAGGCAATCCCATCAGGCCCTGTATGCCATACTGGTTCAGACACTTGCTTCGGTGAGAATAATGATCCGAAGGAAGCGGAAGGGGAGAATTTCCTTTTCTATCTGCAGGGCGTCATAGAGGATAGAAAAGCTCATCCGCAGGAAGGTTCTTACACCAACAAGCTCTTCACAAGAGGCATTAACCGGATTGCGCAGAAAGTCGGGGAGGAAGCTACAGAGCTTGTGATTGAATCTAAAGATGATAACAGGGAGCTTTTCCTTGGAGAGGCCGCGGATCTCATGTACCACTATCTCGTGCTCCTCGTTCAGAAGGAATGCTCGCTCTCGGATGTCATCGATGTATTGAAATCGAGACACAAGAGATAAGAAAAGCCGCACTCAGTGTGCGGCCTGATATCAGAGAGAAGCAGGAATCGGTTTTACTTTCTTTCTGTATACGTAGATGAAGAAAAGTATCGAAAGGGTAAGACCGACGCCTTCTGCTATTATGAATGCGAACCAGACATTTTCCAGTATCCCTGTAGAAGCAAGCAGTACGGAGACCGGCAGAAGTACGGCAAGCTGTCTTACGATCGACACTATCATTGAAGCATATCCGATACCTGTTGCCTGGAACATCGATGTGAGACTGATTGAAATCGCGGCAGGGATGAAGCAGAGGGATATGATTCTCAGTGCTGGCTTTCCGATTCTGTCCATATCTGCTGAAGCTGCGAAGAACGAGAGAAGTACTTCAGGAAGTAGCTGGAAGATGAGGAAGCCGATGATCATTACGCACACCGCTATGATAAGACCAACCTTCAGTGTCTTCAGCATTCTTTCCTTCTTCTTCGCTCCATAGTTGAATGCGATGATTGGGATCATACCGGTCTGGAGACCG
>JADIMF010000107.1 GCA_017694915.1 Candidatus Ornithospirochaeta stercoravium | reverse complement strand
ATTTCTGTCGGCAGCATGTCCAAGGTATTCTCCCTCGCAGGGCTCCGAATGGGATGGATTGCAACACATGATAAGGATGCCCTCGCCGCATTTATCTCGCATCGCGATTATGATCTCATAAGCTGCGGAATGTTCGATGACGCTGCGGCTTCTCTTGCTTTAAAGCACAAGGAAGCGATTCTTGACCGCAACCGCTCTATCGTAAGGAACAATCTCCGTATTCTCGATGACTGGATAAATTCATCATCTCATTTCTTCTATACGAAACCTCAGGCGGGAACGACTGCGCTCGTCTATTATGATTTCGATATCCCTTCGTATGATTTCTGCAGAAGGCTATATGATGAGACAGGAGCGTTCGTTACGCCGGGAGACGCTTTCGGAGAGAAGCATTCGATGCGTATCGGATACGGAAGCGATACGGAGACTCTGAAAGAAGGACTTAAAGCAATCTCCGCTTTCGCTGATAAGCTGTGAGTAATAATGGCTGCCTCGCATGAAGCAGCCATCTTTTGTTTTTCAGAATCTGACGCTTGAGAAAGCTTCTTTTATGACAGCAGCGCTCTTCTCAAGCTTTTTCTGTTCTTCTTCTGTGAGGTCAAGTTCGAGAAGCTTGACTCTTCCTTCGCGTCCAACGATGCACGGCAGACCGAGATAGGCGCCTTTTATTCCATAAGGCCCATCTACAAGGGAGGAGATTGTCAGTATTGAGTTCTCATCTGAGAAGATTGCCTTCGTTATCCTCACAAGAGCCATTCC
This sequence comes from Candidatus Ornithospirochaeta stercoravium, assembly GCA_017694915.1. Classification (GTDB taxonomy): domain Bacteria; phylum Spirochaetota; class Spirochaetia; order Sphaerochaetales; family Sphaerochaetaceae; genus Ornithospirochaeta; species Ornithospirochaeta stercoravium. Next base: position 16,283 of record JADIMF010000107.1, on the reverse strand, counting down.
GATTCCGTAATACGTTGCCTTTTTTGCCGCGATGATCTTCTGGGCGGAATTCCTTACCTCAGCTTCGATCTCGCTCATGTCGAGATCCTCGCTTCTCTCCGGATGCTTTGCCTTCAGCTCATCAAGCGATACCGTTGAGACATGAGCCTGGCTCCAGGGGACGAATTCGCTCTCGCCATGCTCTCCGATTACATACGCATGAATGTTGCGCGGATCCACTTTGAGTTTTTCTCCTACAAGATATCTCAGACGTGCGGAATCGAGAGTGGTTCCGGATCCTATGACCTTGTCGGGGGAGAATCCCGAAAGCTTCAGCGTTATTTCCGACATTATATCCACAGGATTCGTTGCAATGAGGAATATTCCATTGAATCCTGCCTCGACGACTGGATCGATAATCGATTTGAATACAGCGGTATTTCTCGAAAGGAGATCGATTCTCGACTCGCCAGGCTTCTGGTTGACTCCAGCTGCGATGACAATCAGATCGGTATCCTTTGCATCGCTGTAATCGCCGGCATATATCTTCATCGAGGATGAAGCGAACGCAAGACCATGGTTGAGATCCATTGCCTCTCCGATGGCCTTTTCCTTATTCACATCGACAAGAACGAGCTCGTCGACGATATTCTGATTGAGAAGAGCGTAGGCATAGCTCATACCTACCATTCCACATCCGATCAGCATGACTTTTCTTTTATCAGGCATATGCGCCTCCTGCCTTAAATATAATCATGGAATAAGAATCTGCAAAACTTGCCTCGTTTTGCTATCATGGTTTTATGAACGCGCTTGCACTGGAAACTGCAGTATTGTCTGCTGATGGAAATGAACTTGTGATTCTTGATCAGACGCTTCTTCCGAATGAGATCAGATACCTTCATCTGACGAAGAAGGAAGAGATATGGGAGGCAATAAACAAGCTCAGGGTAAGGGGTGCGCCTGCAATAGGTGTTGCGGCTGCATATGGATTGTATGTTGTTGCAAGAACCTTCGATTGCCATGATTCGGCGTCATTCATTGCATCGCTTAAGAATGCAGCTGTCTATCTTGATTCATCGCGTCCTACGGCTGTCAATCTCTCCTGGGCATTAAGAAGGATGGTGAGGAAAGCGGAGGAGAATGCCTCCTGCGCTGTTCCTGAGCTTCTTGATGTCCTTAGAAAAGAAGCTGATTTGATAAGAGAGGAAGATATCGCGATAAGTCGTTCGATAGGTGAATATGGCTTTTCGCTTCTCCATCATGGCGATGGAATACTCACGCATTGCAATGCGGGAACTCTTGCCACCGCGAAATATGGCACCGCGCTTGCCCCTGTTTATATGGCACTGGAGCATGGATGGAAAGACCTCAGGGTGTACTGTGATGAGACAAGGCCGCTTCTTCAGGGAGCCCGCCTCAGTGCGTTCGAGATGCAGACTGCCGGAGTCGAGACATATCTTCAGTGCGACAATATGGTTTCCTATACGCTGTCAAAGGGGCTTGTGAACATAATATTCGTCGGTGCTGACAGAGTCGCCCGGAATGGAGATTTCGCGAACAAGATCGGCACGAGCGGGGTAGCTATAATAGCGAAGTATTATGGGATTCCGTTCTACTGCTGTGCGCCATCGTCGAGTATCGATATGTCATTATCTTCAGGCGCGTTGATTCCTATCGAGGAGCGTGATGGATCTGAGGTGACGGAGATGTGGTATTCGAAGAGAATGGCACCCGAAGGTGTTAAGGTCGTGAATCCTGCATTTGATGTTACGGATCACTCCCTTGTCACGGGGATAATAACGGAGAAGGGGATTGCCTATCCTCCGTTCGATGAGGCATTTGAGAAGCTTGGAATCAGGTGAGAAGGAAAGGTCGGACGCGATTTTCCATAACGCTATTGACTAGTGTTGCGGCTTTCTGTAACATAAACCGTCGGTAGCTCAGGACTACGGAGGGGCAATTGTCCCTTCATACCTTGCTTCCAATGAATATTTACGGCATAGTCCGAGGAGATACAGATGGCTAGTTCAAAGAAGAAAGGACCTGTAGAGAAGATTGCTCTTCAGTGCACAGAGTGCAAGCGCAAGAACTATACAACCGAGAAGAACCGCCGCAATACGCCTAATAAGCTTGAGCTTATGAAGTATTGCCCGTTCGAGCATAAGCACACGCTGCATCGCGAGACAAAGATCAAATAAATTGAAGCTCTTCGGGGTGCGAGCAGGTCAGTAGCTCCAACGGCTAGAGCACTGGTCTCCAAAACCGGGTGTTGTAGGTTCGAATCCTACCTGGCCTGCTGGCACTCCGAATGCGAAGGTGAGAAATGAAGAAAATCGCAAGATATTTCAAGGAATGCGTACTCGAGATGAAGAAGGTATCCTGGCCTGCTAAGGGCGAGGTTATCCATTCAACATGGGTCGTTATTATCTCAACGATAGTCTTCGCTGTCGTACTTGGTCTGGTTGATACCGTTCTCGGTCTCTGCCTTGACCTCATATTCTAAGGATATTCATCAATGGCCAGAGGCTGGTACGTAGTACACACATATTCCGGTTACGAGCAGAAGATCGAGAGAACCATCAACAAGCTCCGCATGAACGATGCGGAGTTCAATGCATATTGCACGGGTGTCAATGTGCCGATGGAGCAGGTTCCTGTCGTAAATGAGAAGGGCGAGAAGAAGATCGAGATGAAGAAGGTCCTTCCAGGCTACATTCTCGTTGAGCTTGATCTTCCTGAAAACACATGGAGAACCGTAACAGCTAAGATTGCAAGGATTCCTGGAGTCACAGGCTTCCTTACAGCAGACAAGACCGGAAAGAATCCTCCCAAGCCGCTTTCCCAGCGCGAGCATACTGATATACTCCGCCGCACGGGTGAAATGCCGGAGGAGAAGGTCTTCAGACCAAAGCAGGATTTCGAGAAGGGCGAGGAGGTCAAGGTCATCTCCGGTCCGTTCGCATCCTTCAATGGAACTATTGATGATATAGATCTGGCAAAAGGAAGGCTCAGGCTTTCTGTTCAGATATTCGGCAGATCAACTCCGGTTGAAGTCGAGTTCTCCCAGGTCGAGAAGGTTCTGGTATAACAGCCAGATCCGGATTTTTGACAATTATAGCTAATTATCTCCCTCGTTTTACGAGGTGGGAGCTCTTCGTTGAAGAGCGTTAATACCAGCGCGGAGCCCGAAATTTCCGGTCAGCTCAGACCAGGCTCCAGAGCGTAAGGAGAAGAAAATGGCAAAGAAGAAGGTTACTGCCGTAATTAAGCTGCAGTGTCCTGCTCAGAAGGCTACACCGGCACCACCAATCGGACCGGCTCTTGGCCCTCATGGAGTAAGTGCCCCTCAGTTCGTCCAGCAGTTCAATGACAAGACAAAGGGTTATGAACCTGGACTCATCCTTCCTGTTATCATCACAGTCTATCAGGATAAGAGTTTCTCTTTCATCCTCAAGACTCCTCCAGCAGCTGTCCTTATCAAGAAGGCTCTTGGCATCCAGACTGCTTCCGGTCAGCCTAACAAGGTTAAGGTCGGAAAGATCACAGATGCACAGCTTACGGAAATCGCCAAGACAAAGCTCGAGGACCTCAATGCAAACGACCTTGAGAGTGCTAAGAGAATCATCGCGGGCACAGCTCGTTCGATGGGTGTAGAGGTGGAGAAGTAAGATGAAAAGAGGAAAGAAATATCAGGAAGCACTGAAGAAGGTCGACAAGACCAGGACATATTCCCTTCAGGAAGCTGCAGAGCTTGTAAAGAGCTGCGCATTTGCAAATTTCAACGAGACAGTCGAGCTTTCAGTAGCACTTTCCCTCAAGAAGAGCCAGTCAGTACGTGATACGGTTGTTCTTCCGAATCAGTTCATGGCTCAGAAGAGAATCCTCGTATTCGCTAAGGGCGATAAGGCTGAGGAGGCAAAGGCTGCTGGTGCTGCTTATGTTGGCGACACAGATCTTATCGATAAGATCAAGGGCGGCTGGATGGATTTCGATATCGCTGTTGCAACTCCGGATATGATGAAGGACGTAGGTAGGCTTGGACCAATCCTTGGTAGAAGAGGCCTTATGCCGAACCCGAAGACACACACAGTCACAAATGATATCAAAGAGGCTCTCGAAGAACTCGGAAGAGGTCGTGTAGAGTTCCGCTCTGACAAGACTGGTGTCGTTCATATGGCAGTTGGTAAGATCGATATGGATCCTGCTAAGGTTGCAGAGAACGCAAAGGTAACTATTGCAGAGATAATGAGAAAGAAGCCGGCAGATGCCAAGGGCGATTTCGTTGTTTCTGTTTCTCTTTCATCCACAATGGGACCTGGTGTCCGCGTGGATTACAAGGAAGCTGCTGACGCTTCGGCGGCAGTATAAGGAGGGACACTATGGAGAATTACCAGACACGTGTAACCCCGGCTAAGGAGGATGCTGTAGCAGCACTCAGAGATGAGTTCAAGGATTACGATGGATTCATCTTTACTGACTACAGAGGTATGACTGTTCAGCAGATCACTGACATCAGAAAGACTCTGAGAAAGGATGAAGCTGCATATCGCGTTGTTAAGAACCGCTATGCAAAGATCGCTCTCAAGGATCTTGACAAGTCAGGCTGCGACGATCAGATGAAGGGACCTACAGCAGTTGCTCTTATCAAGGGTGATACAGCTAACACTATCGCTAAGGTTCTTTTCAATGCTAACAAGGATGGTGTGAGCATCCAGATCAAGGGCGCGCTCCTTGACGGAAAGTTCATGACAGCCGAGGAAGTTGAGGCACTCTCGAAGCTCCCGACAAAGCTCGAGCTCATCGCTTCCCTCATGGGTACGATGAAGGCACCTGTACAGAAGCTTGCTGCTACACTTCTCGCATACGTCGAGTCAAAGGGTGGCGCACCTGCAGAAGCCGCACCAGCAGAAGAAGCTGCTGCACCGGCAGAGGCAGAAGCTCCTGCAAATGAAGCAAACTGATACGGTCCTAGTCTTCAAGTAACCTGCTAGACCGTGGTTTAAATAAGGAGAAGATAATATGGCTACAAAGGAAGAAATCCTTGAATCCATCGCTCAGATGAGCGTTATGGACGTTGCAGACCTCATCAAGATGATGGAGGAGAAGTTCGGTGTTGTCGCTGCTGCTGCAGCTGTTGCTGGTCCTGCAGCTGGTGGTGCTGCTGAGGCTGCTGCTGAAGAGGAGCAGACAGAGTTCACAGTTGTTCTCAAGAGCGTAGACGCTGCAAAGAAGATCGCTTGTATCAAGGAAGTCAGAGCTGTTACAGGTCTTGGCCTCAAGGAAGCAAAGGATCTTTGCGAGAACGGCGGCAACCTTAAGGAAGGCGTCAGCAAGGAGGAGGCTAACTCCATCAAGGAGAAGCTTACTGCTGCTGGTTGTGTTATCGAAGTTAAATAACACTGCCGATAATCTTTTTCCCGGGTCCTTCCGGGCCTGGGAAAATATGCCATCGGGACTCCCGATGGCTTAGGTGTCTGTAATGGACAGCGAGAATTGTGATTGTGCTATGGAGGTACAACGATGCCCAGCAAAGGCAAAGCCATAAAGAGAGTTGACATCGGTTCAGAGCTGCCGGAAGTATGCGAACTTCCTAATCTCATTGGAATCCAGACCGAGTCATTCAGCAAGTTCCTTCAGCTCGATAAGCTGGAGAAGGGCGAGGCCCCAGATCCTTCCTATGGACTAGAATCCGTATTCCGCTCGACATTCCCAATCGTTTCACCGAATGAGGATATGCGTGTCGAGTACAATGGCTATACCGTCGATATGAACGGTATCAAGTATACGGAATCTGAATGCAAGAAGAAGGGCAGGACTTATGGTGTCCCTGTCAAGGCTAGCATTGCATTGGAGACGAAGAATGGCGAGATCAAGGAGAAGGATATCTTCTTCGGCGATTTCCCTTTGATGACGGATCGTGGTACTTTCATCATCAATGGCGCTGAACGTGTCATTGTATCCCAGATTGTCCGCTCACCTGGTGTTGTTTTCAAGGAAGGAAAGAAGAATGACGCTTCTTCCCTTTACTATGGAACAATCTATCCATACTCAGGTTCCAAGCTTGAGTTCGTTCTCACGAGAAAGAACGAGAAGATGGATGCCAGAAAGGGTGAGACTTCAAGCGCAGCAGAGCGTAAGAAGGTCAACAACATCATTCAGGTAAGCATCGGAAAGAAGCCTTTCCTCGTAACTTTCTTCCTCCGTGTCCTCGGTATCGATACACGCGAGAAGATTGTTGCTGCTTTCTATCAGCCGAAGACAATCGCTATTGCGGAGAGCATCAGCGATGATCTTCATTTCTATTCGTTCAAGGATATCCGCTCAGAAGACGGAGATCTCAGGTTCGCTGCAGGTGATGAGCTTGGAGCAATCGAACTTGAGGAGCTCAGGTCTATGGGACTGGAGAGCGTAGATGTTGTCGATACCAATGCTCGTGATATCGATGCACCGGCTCTTGCTGTGCTCAAGACTCTTCGCCGTGAGCGCATCCTCTGCCCGAGCTACAGGCAGGAGGAGTCTGAGGAATTCCAGAACGAGTATATTTCCCAGATTGTCGAGGCCTGCAAGAACTCACTTCCGCAGAACCTCAAGACATTCCCTGATCCGAAGCGTGTCATCAGCTACTTCCAGGAGTTCTTCCTCCATGGAAGAGGCTTTGAGCTTTCAGATATAGGCCGCCATAAGCTTAACAAGAAGTTCTACGGCATGGAGGATGAGAAGTACATCTCCGATACAGCTCTCGCTGTCGAGGATGTCGTGAACACAGTCTCATCCCTGATTCAGTTCTGCAATGGTGTCATCAAGGAAGATGATATCGATGCTCTCGGAAACAGAAGAGTAAGAACTGTCGGCGAGCTTCTTGTGAATACACTCACGGATGCATTCAACAGAATGGCGAAGACTGCCCGTGAGAAGATGAACATCACAGACGACTCCGTGAAGCCGCAGGAGATTATCTCAATCAAGCCTATCGTGGGTGCTGTAAAGGAGTTCTTCGGTTCATCACAGCTTTCGCAGTTCATGGATCAGATCAACCCGCTTGCAGAGCTTACACATAAGAGACGTGTTTCCGCTCTCGGCCCGAAGGGTGGTCTTTCAAGATCCTCTGCACGTGCTATCTACGAAGTCAGAGACGTACACTATACGCATTACGGAAGAATATGTCCGATCGAGACTCCAGAAGGCTCAAACATCGGTCTTATCCTCTCTCTTGCGAACTATGCACGTATCAATGAGTACGGCTTCATCGAGACTCCGTACAGAAAGGTTGTCGATGGTGTCGTTACCAATGATGTCCAGTACCTCGATGCGAACGATGAGGAGAAGTACTACATCGCACAGGGCAACGCTCAGATAGATGAGAACGGACACTTCCTGGAGAAGGAAGTCGCTGTAAGGCATTATGGCGATTACGGTGTTGCTGCACCTGAGCAGATTTCCTGGATGGATGTATCTCCGCGTCAGGTAGTATCTGTCGCAACATCTCTCATCCCGTTCCTCGAGCACGATGACGCTAACCGTGCGCTCATGGGTTCGAACATGCAGCGTCAGGCTGTACCTCTCGTATTCCCAGAGGCTCCGAGAGTCGGTACGGGAATGGAGCAGAGAACTGCATATGACTCAGGTGTTCTCATCAAGGCAAAGAGGGCAGGTACTGTTATCTACGCATCCTCTACGGAAATCCGCGTACGCCCTGATAACCCTGAAATCGAGGGTGAGATTGATAAGTATGAAGTCCATAAGTTCGAGAGAACGAACCAGGATTCATGCCTTAATCAGAAGCCTATAGTCAATCCTGGCGATAAGGTTGAGGCTGGCGATGTGCTTGCAGATGGTCCTGCAACTCAGAACGGAGAGCTTGCACTCGGACGCAATATCCTCGTTGGATTCGTTCCATGGAATGGTTATAACTACGAGGACGCTGTTCTCATCTCAGAACGCGTTGTCCGTGAGGATATCTACACATCAATCCATATCAAGGAATTCTCCATTGATATAAGAGAGACCAAGCTCGGTCCTGAAAAGCTTACAAGGGATATCCCGAATACATCGGACAAGCTTCTCGAGCACCTCGATGCCGAAGGTATCGTCTGTATCGGAACATATGTGCACCCGGGTTCGATTCTCGTTGGAAAGGTAACGCCTAAGAGCGAAGCTGACACAACACCTGAGGTCAAGCTCCTTAACTCGATCTTCGGCGAGAAGGCTAAGGAAGTCAGGGATTCCTCTCTCAAGGTTCCTCATGGAACAGAGGGAACTGTTATCGACATCCAGCGCCTCAGGAAGAGCGACAAGGATGAGCTTCAGCCGGGTGTTGATGAGACAATCAAGGTTCTCATTGCCACAAAGCGTAAGCTCAAGCAGGGCGACAAGATGGCTGGTAGACATGGTAACAAGGGTGTTGTTTCCAGAGTTCTTCCGGAAGAGGATATGCCGTACATGGAAGATGGTACTCCGCTTGATGTCTGTCTCAACCCGCTCGGTGTTCCTTCACGAATGAACATCGGTCAGCTCATGGAGACAGAGCTCGGCTGGGCAGCTGTCAAGAATGATAAGTGGTACAAGACTCCGGTCTTCCAGTCCGCTACGATGGAACAGATCGAGCACGAGATGGAGGAAGCTGGTCTTCCGAAGAACAGCAAGACGAAGCTCTATGATGGACGCACGGGAATACCATTCGTTAACGATGTATTCTGTGGATATATCTACTACCTCAAGCTGCATCACCTTGTAGATGACAAGATGCATGCTCGTTCGACAGGTCCATACTCGCTCGTAACACAGCAGCCGCTTGGCGGTAAGGCTATGTTCGGTGGCCAGAGACTCGGAGAAATGGAAGTCTGGGCTTTCGAGGCATATGGTGCTGCAAATACTCTTCAGGAGCTCCTGACGATTAAGTCGGATGATATGAAGGGCCGTGTGCAGATTTATGAGTCGATAGTCAAGGGCGAGCCGGCACAGACTGTGTCGATGCCAGAGGCTTTCAATGTTCTTGTTCAGGAGATAAGAGGTCTTGCTCTTGATATCTCCGTATATGATGAGAATGGCAAGCAGGTTCCGCTCACAGAGCGTGATGAGGAGCTTATTGCCAAGAGAGAGAAAGGTTCTTTCTAGGAGGAAAGACGGAATGAAGGAAATACAGGATTTCAGCTCTATAAGGATCAAGCTAGCTTCACCTGAGCAGATTCTCGCATGGTCATATGGCGAGGTTAAGAAGCCTGAGACCATCAATTACCGTTCTCTCCGCCCAGAGAGGGACGGACTCTTCTGCGAGAGAATCTTCGGTACGACAAAGGCATGGGAATGCTGGTGCGGCAAGTTCAAGTCGAATAGATACAAGGGCGTTGTCTGCGACCGCTGTGGTGTCGAAGTCACAGATACCAAGGTTCGTCGTGAGCGTATAGGCCATATCACGCTCGCAGCTCCGGTTGCGCATATATGGTTCTACCGCTCAACGCCATCAATCATGAGCTACCTTCTTGATATCAAGCGCTCAGAGCTGATGGAGATACTCTCATACGAGAAATATGTTGTAACAGATCCTGGTCAGGATACCGATCTCAGGAAGTATCAGGTACTTGATGAGGATGAATACTATGCTGCTGTTGATAAGTATGGCGATACATTCAAGGCAGGAATGGGTGCAGAGGCTATCTATGACCTTCTGAAGGATCTTGATCTCCAGGCTCTTTCCGAAGAGCTCAGAGAGCAGCTTTCACAGAAGGAAGAGGCTAATAACAAGATTGATAACAAGCTTCTTTCCCGTATCCGCTACTGCGAGGAGTTCCTCCAGTCCGGAAACAAGCCTGAGTGGATGATCCTTAAGGTCATCCCTGTCATCCCGCCAGATCTTCGTCCTATGGTTCAGCTCGATGGTGGTCGCTTTGCTACAACTGACCTCAATGAGCTTTACAGACGTGTTATCAACCGTAACAACCGTCTTGACAGGCTTATCAAGATCCAGGCTCCTGACATTATCATCAGAAATGAGAAGAGAATGCTTCAGGAAGCTGTCGATTCCCTCTTCGATAACTCAAAGACACCGAATCCGACAAAGGGAAGCAGCAAGCGCGATCTCAAGTCGCTTTCAGATGTTCTCAAGGGCAAGCAGGGAAGATTCAGACAGAACCTTCTCGGTAAGCGTGTTGACTATTCCGGTCGTTCCGTAATCGTCGTAGGACCGGAACTGAGAATGCACCAGTGCGGTGTTCCTTCGAAGATGGCTCTCGAGCTTTTCAAGCCATTCATCATGCGCAAGCTTGAGCAGAAGGAGATTGCTCAGAACGTCAAGAGAGCGAAGCTCCTTGTCGAGCAGGAAGCACCTGAGGTATGGGGAATCCTCGATGAAGTCGTGAAAGAGCACCCTGTCATGCTTAACAGAGCTCCTACGCTTCACCGTCTCGGTATCCAGGCATTCGAACCTGTTCTTGTCGAGGGTAAGGCACTCAAGCTCCATCCGCTCGTATGTCATGCGTTCAACGCTGACTTCGATGGTGACCAGATGGCTATTCATGTGCCTCTCACACAGGCAGCTCAGCTTGAATGCTGGACTCTCATGCTCAGTACAACGAACCTTCTCGACCCTGCAAATGGCAAGCCGATTGCTTATCCGTCACAGGATATGGTTCTCGGTATCTTCTATCTCACAAAGGAGAGAACAGATCTCGATCCAGATAGGAAGATCAAGAGATTCGAGACAGTGGCTGAAATTGAAGCTGCAATCGACGCATATTCCGTTTCGTACAACGAGAAGATATATTATCGCTTCAAGAAAGGTCTTGAGATCGTTGATGAGAAGGGTAAGCTGGAGACAGCTGATGGAAAGAGCTGGTATGCAACAACACCGGGCCGCATAATCTTCAATGCCGCTATCCCTGAGGGTATTCCTTATCAGAACTACTGCCTCGGCGATAAGCAGCTGAGAAAGGTCATCGGTGAGACAATCCATACACGCAAGCCATCCGTTGCTGTCGAGCTTCTCGATTCAGTAAAGGATCTCGGATTCAAATATGCAACACTCTTCGGCGCGACAATCGGTCTTTCCGACATGGTCGTTCCTGAGGAGAAGGCAGAACTCATCGAAGACGCTAATGAGAAGCAGTCGGTGGTCTTCCGTCAGTATCATGATGGACAGATTACACAGGAAGAGAGATACAACCGTGTCATTGAAGTATGGACTGAGACCAACGAGGCTCTTACAGATAAGCTCATGGATGAGCTCAAGAAGAGCCAGCATGGATTCAATCCTCTCTATCTCATGGTCGAGTCAGGCGCTAGAGGTTCTAAGAACCAGATCAGACAGCTTGGCGGTATGAGAGGCCTCATGGCTAAGCCGAACGGAAAGATCATCGAGCTCCCGATCAAGTCCAACTTCAAGGAAGGACTCTCGATCATGGAATTCTTCATCTCATCCAACGGTGCTAGAAAGGGTCTTACGGATACAGCTCTCAAGACAGCAAAAGCTGGATACCTTACACGTAAGCTTGTCGATGTCGCACAGGATGTGGTTGTCTCAATTGAGGACTGCCATACAATCAACGGAATCTGGGTAAGCGCAGTCAAGGACGGTGACTCCGTTGTTGAAAGCCTCGCATCCAGAATCGCTGGTTCATGCCCTGTAGAGGATGTCGTTCATCCATTCCTCCGCGATGAGAATGGCAAGCCTGTCGTTCTTGCTGCTGCAAATGAGGAGATTTCCGATGAGACAGCTCAGGCTATCGAGGAAGCTGGTGTAGAGAAGGTGCTTCTCCGCACGGTTCTCACATGCGAAGCAGAACATGGTGTCTGCCGCAAGTGCTATGGACGCAACCTCGCAACCAACAGACCTGTTGAGATCGGAGAGGCTGTCGGTATCATTGCTGCACAGTCAATCGGTCAGCCTGGTACACAGCTCACGATGCGTACATTCCACGTCGGTGGTACAGCATCCACATCAACGAAGGAAAACAAGCTTTCTTTCAGCTATCCGACCATCATCCGTGGCCTGAAAGGACTTGTAATCCACAATACAGCTGGTGAGAAGATCTTCCCGAGAAAGGGCAATGTGACGATCTCAAGGGTATTCGAGGAGATTACCGGAGACTTCGATGAGCTTCTTGTCGGAAACGGCGACGCTGTAGGAAAGGGATATCCGTTCTATAAGAAGGCTGGACAGGAAGTCGCTGCCAAGGAGAACGGAAGACTTCTTCAGGTTGATTCCCTCGGCTCAATGCGCACATTCGTAGTAGGTCCGGAAGCAGAGTATCAGGTTCCTGCGGGTTCCGTGCTTATGGTATCCGAAGGACAGGTCGTTGCTGCTGATGATGCTATCATCACATTCGATCCGTTCTCTGAACCGATCATTGCAGAAGAGTCCGGAACAGTTGAGGAGATGAACGACTTCGTCGAGGATAAGTCATACAGACGCATTTTCAACGAAGCTGGAGACACAGAGATGCTTGTTGTGCCTAGCGCACAGCTCGGTGCATTCCATCCGTCCATTGTTGTCACAACGGATGCCGGTACTGTAAATCAGTATCAGATTCCTGGTGGCGCATACATGGTCGTAAAGGAAAAAGGCAAGCGTGTTGAAGCTGGTGATGTAATCGCGAAGGTCTCTAAGGACAGCACGACTACAAAGGATATCGCTGGTGGTCTTCCGCAGGTTGACTCTCTCTTCGAGGCACGCCATGGAAAGGTTGCATCTTCCAATAAGATCAACCCGATTATCCTTGCCCGCGTTACCGGAACGGTAAAAAGCATTCAGGCAGGTGCTGCAAATGGATCGACAACTACTGTCACGATTGCAGATGCCTTCGGTGCACTTCACCCGCACAAGGTATACACGAAGGATGCACTCCTCCTTGTACGTGAAGGCGATGAGGTCAAGGCAGGTGAGCCGCTCTGCGATGAGCCTGTCACATCACGCGAAGTACTTGAGGTTCTCGGTGAGAATGCCGTGCTTTCGTTCCTTGTAAACGAGATCCAGAAGGTCTATAGAATGCAGGGTGTAGAAATCAACGAGAAGCACCTCGGAATCATCATCCGCCAGATGCTCAGAAAGGTTGAGATCCTCAGGGCTGGTGATACTCAGTTCGTCAAGATGCAGCGCGTGGACAAGAACCTCTTCGACCGCGTGAATGACGAGATGAAGAGACAGGGTAAGACACCTGCTATCGCACGTCCTGTACTTCAGGGTGTATCGGAAGCAGCACTCTCTGTAGATTCATTTATCTCTGCCGCATCCTTCCTTTCTACGACAAAGGTATTGACCAACGCCGCTATTGCTGGTAAGAAGGATGAGCTGAGAGGTCTCAAGGAGAACGTCATCATCGGACATCTCATTCCGGCAGGAACGGGTATGAAGCGCTATAGAAGCGTACATCTCGACGAGGATGAGCAGCTTCTCGAACTGCAGAAGGAAGTTGACAGGGTCAGAAAAGAGCAGAAAGCAGCTGAGCCTATCGATGATTTCGATGCAGAAGATCTTGGTGATATGAAGACGGTGGGAGAAATCTCCGGAATGGAAGAAGTCTCAACTGAGGAGTGAGGCGCCTGTCGGCGTCCCCTCCTGGGGCTTTGCTGGGTTTTCTCATGCTGACCATCGTATTCAAATAGATGTGCCGCTTGTGCGGCATAGACCCATCTCTGTGAGGAGCGGGTCAAATAATAAGGAGCGTATCGTAAGATGCCTACTATTAATCAGCTTATTAGAAAGGGTAGAGAGTCCTCCAAGTCAAAGAGCAAGTCTCCAGCACTTCAGGGCTGCCCTCAGAAGAGAGGAGTCTGCACTCGTGTTATGACAGTAACACCGAAGAAGCCGAACTCTGCTCTCAGAAAGGTTGCTCGTGTGCGCCTTTCAAATGGAATCGAAGTTACCGCATACATTCCTGGTATCGGCCATAACCTTCAGGAGCACTCTGTTGTTCTCATCAGAGGCGGAAGAGTTAAGGACCTTCCTGGTGTAAGGTATCATATCATCCGTGGTACCAAGGATACCCTTGGTGTTGCAGACCGCAAGCGCAGCCGCTCTAAGTACGGTGCAAAGAAGCCAAAGGCCTGATAGGAGGAAGTTATGTCAAGAGATAGAAAAGCTCCAGTCAGGACAGCAACTCCTGATGCAATTTACCACAGCACAGTCGTTGAGAAGTTTATCTGCCGCATGATGCTTGACGGAAAGAAGAGCATCGCAACCCGCATTCTCTATACAGCAATGAAGGAGATCGGCGAGAAGAGCGGCGAGAGTCCGCTTGATGTCTTCACAAAGGCTATCGACAACGTAAAGCCTGTTGTAGAGGTTAAGTCAAGACGTGTTGGTGGTGCTACATACCAGGTTCCTGTTGAAATCAGGGAAGAGAGAAGAGAAGCGCTTGCAATGCGCTGGATTATCGCAGCAGCACGTGCCAGAAATGGCAAGAGCATGAGCGATAAGCTTGCTGATGAGCTTATGGATGCATACAACTCAACTGGTGCAGCTTTCAAGAAGAAGGAAGATGTACACAGAATGGCAGATGCAAACAAGGCATTCAGCCACTTCCGTTGGTAGTCTATACCACACCCAATGCCTCCCTTCGGGGAGGTTTTTCTATTTCAAAGCTTTGTTTTATGGTATTCTTCCTGTATTGGAGGACAGATGATTCCTGATTACGATGATTATTATTCGCTAACCGCTTATGCCAGACGTTTTGTGCGTGATCCCATGAGACAGATTGAGGGATGGCTTTCGCAGCGCTCTACAATTGCAGCTGTAGCAGATTGGGAAAACAGGAACGGCAACGAATCATTCAGATCAGGGAATATCCCATATTTGTTTGAGAGGGCTGATAAGGATGAGGTGATAACTGTCCCTGACTTTATTGCCCTCACTTCATGCCAGGGGCTTGCAATGGATGGAGAGGAAGTCATTGCCGATATAGTCCTCTACAATGACTTCGTCTCGTTTCTTACAGCACGCGGTATCAATATTTAGCTGAGAGCCTCATCGATGGCTTTCGAGAGCTGATCCGGACAGGACGTGTTCTTGAAGCCGCATTTTGTTCCTCTGACTCTCTCTGCAGCTTCAGAAGCAATCATTCCCTCGCAGAGTTTTCCGATTCCCTTGAGGTTGCCATTGCAGCCGCCATCGAATGAAAGATTGTGGATTCTGTTCTCATCATCGAGATCGAAATGGATCATTCTTGAGCATGTGCCCTGTGTTTTATAATCAATATGCTTCATAGTCTTTCTCCTTCGCGTTAAGATACACAAAGAAAAGGGAGTGAGCAAGTGAGGCTAGAGCGCTATCGAGATGAATATAGGGAAGAGGTATATCGTCTTTTCCATGATACAGTGCACACTGTCTGCTCTTCGTGCTATCCGAAAGAAGCTCTTGAGGCATGGGCAACTGCTGACGTGGATACTGTGAAATGGACAGAAGGACTTCTTGATACGTATTCACTCATCGCTCTCGATGATGATGGCGTCCTTCTTGGATTCGGGAGTATCGACACGGAGAGAAACTATCTCGACAGACTTTATGTTTCCTCGTCCTCAATAGGAAAAGGGGTGGGAAAGGCCCTTCTTGGGGCACTTGAGGAAAATGCCGATGGCGATATTTCGGTATATGCCTCTGATTATGCTCTTCCGTTCTTCCAGAAGCATGGCTATAAGCTCATAAGCGGCAATATCGTGCACCGGAATGGCATTGAGATTCATAACAATCTGATGAAGAAGCCGCTATAAATTATTTTTGTAAAAAGATTTATCGGAGTGTTGACAAAGAATTTGCATTTATGTAGATTAGTCAAGGTGTCTGACCATGTCCCGATGGGACGGCAGACAGAAGAGCCAAACCGATTGCCTCAGGCGATAAGGTGGTTCCGGAATAGGTCTTTTTGACAATATTGACCATTGTCGTCAGCTAGTTCTGCCGACCTCTGGATCCCTTCTTAACCTTGGCAGTCAGCATGTCTCTGCAATATAAAGGCATGGGCCTTTATTAGATATCTTTGTTTTGTGGCTCAGGCCACAAGGAGGAACTGATGGCTAAGGAAAAATTCGAAAGAACGAAGCCACATGTAAACGTAGGTACGATCGGTCACGTCGACCACGGCAAGACCACCCTTACAGCTGCAATCACAATGCATTGTGCAAAGCTGTTCGGTGACAAGGCCCTTGCTTACGATGCAATTGATAATGCACCGGAGGAGAAGGCTCGTGGTATCACCATCAACACAAGACACGTTGAGTACCAGTCCAAGAACAGACACTATGCACACGTAGACTGCCCGGGCCACGCTGACTACATCAAGAACATGATTACAGGTGCTGCACAGATGGACGGA
>JADIMF010000106.1 GCA_017694915.1 Candidatus Ornithospirochaeta stercoravium | reverse complement strand
CTTGCTGCAATAAGAACAGCATCGCCATTTACAGCTTTTATCCTGTATTGCTTTACAGATGCAGGAACAATGAATGTCTCAGCATGATGAACTTCAAAGCGCGGGAAACTGCCATCAAGGCTTTCTATCACTGCCTCCTGACCTTCGACAAGATTCAGCATGTTCACGCTGTCTTCTGTATTGATTGTGGCCTCTTTCCTGATTGTGTACCTGATTGTCTCAATCGGTTCGAGGTTGTGCAATCCCGTCCGGCACATTCCATAGTCACTGGAATCGTGGATTTGCTTTTCCTGGTCAATGAGATTTTCCTTTACCCAGTCAGTGTCTCTGTTCCACTGGATGTTCCTCAGCCCATGCGCTATATGCAATGGCCTGGGCTTCCCATCAAGTCCAGTCCGGCCCCAGTCCCAGAGCTTGAATGTGAATATGTATGGAGTTGCGCTTATTTCAAGAACGACAGTTCCCTTCCCAGAGCAATGTACAGTCCCTGCTGGGATAAGGAAATGATCATGCTTCTTTGCCCTGAATTTGTTCACATATTTCTCAGCATCAAAGCTTGTTTCGCCTTTCTCCGCGGAAAGAAGGTCCTTTTCCATCTCATCTCTGTCGATACCGTTCTTCAGACCAAGATAAACCGATGAATCCTCCGAATCCGCGATTATATAATAGCTCTCATCCTGTGTATAGTTCATTCCGAATGCGTGCTGTATGTATCCTGTGAGCGGATGTACCTGCAGCGACAGGTTGCCTCCTTCCATTGTGTCGAGTATATCGAAACGTATCGGGAACTCTGCACCATATCGGCCATATACATGCTCTCCAAGCAGTGGTAGCGGATTTGTCAGGACAAGATTGATTGCGGGTATCTTTACAGTATCCTTTCCGAAGGAGAGTATTATCGCATTTTCCTCAGGAACACCATCGAAGCTCCATGCATAGTTGGCTTTTTCTGCAGGAAGATTGAACGTTCTTTTCATCCATTGTCCTCCCCAGACTCCTGGATCGAAATATGGTTCCATCCTGAATGGTCTTTGCGCTGTCCTTTTCAGTGCGCTCCTCAATGATGAGGCTTTTATCATCCTTGGATCTGCGTCTGCGGAGATATACCATTCGATATTGCTGAAAAGCGATAACTTATGCCTGTCGGCCATTCTCCATTCGATGAAATATCCACGTTTGAATTTTCTCAGCGTTTCTTCCTCAGGGTTATTGAAAAGCCAGTTAGGCATTCCTTTCCTGTATCTCAGCTGGATTTCCCATCTTGTGATATCAAAATACAGCAAAGTGCCTTTATCAGTCAGAAGGGATGCTCCTGGACCAGCGATGAGCACAAGCCCGCTGGATTTTCTGACAGAATCAGCAGCCTCTTTCAGCTTTTCAGCATCGAAGCAGCTTTCGATATCCTTGTGGCACATGAAGCCGAAGACGCGATCATCTGTTATGTAGTCCTGGAAGAATGCTTCAAGCTCATCGGCCGGTTTAAGCAGGGCTGATGTCCTGATTATGAGGGATGGGGATAAGGGAGACAAGCCTTTGATTATCTCATCTTCCGGAGTGCCGGGATATGCCTCGCATACAAGGAGGTTGTCCATGATGCCTTTTTCTTCAATCCTTTTGCAGATCGCATCATATCCTATTGATACTTCGTCATTTATTCCTGTTTCAGTTATTGGATGAAGCCTGTACATGCTGCTCATCTTTTTCTCCTACAATTGTATGCTGTAACTGTATCTGTTTCCTGGATAGAAGCTTATGGAAGCTCCTATTGCATCGGAATGCTGGTCATAGCTTTGCCGGGTGCGTTTGAAGAGTGCATCTCCCTCTTCAATGCACAGCATCCCTGCAGTTTCCCTATCGGCAAGAACCGCCTCGAATGTGTCCGTTGCTTTTGCGACGATGATTCCATACTTTGACGAAAGCACTGCATAGAGAGAGTCGGAGTAGAGGTCAGGATCGTCCGGAAGATTTCGGGAGGATGGTATGTATGTCGTGGAGAAAACAAGAGGAATCCCTCCTGCTGCCCTCACACGCTCTATCTTTAGGCATCTTCCAGGATTCTCCATTCCCAGTATCGATGCGATGTAATCAGGAGTGTCTGAATATCCGGCTTTGCAGCTGAGCGTCTCCATCTCCACGCCATGCTCACGCATTTCATCGGAGAAGCTCTTTATTCCTGTCAGAGCCTCTTCGATCTTCTTTTTCGTGACAATCGTACCTTTCCCAGGACGACCTTGTACATAGCCTTCTGATGCAAGCAGCTGCATGGCCTGTCTTATTGTTATCCTGCTGATTCCGAATTTGGCCATATACTCTGATTCTGCAGGCAGGATATCTCCATATGAGAAATCGCCATTGTCTATACTTTCACGTATCATCATCTCCAGCTGTTTATACAGCGGCAACGAACCTCTCTCACGCTTAAGCATCCTGTCCTCCCTGTATCAGATGGAATAATCCACGATGTATCAATGCGGATGTGTCTTCCGCTATTATTATTCTGATTCCGTGCTTTCCAGCATATTCTGTAATGTCTTTACCAAAGAACTGGAATGAATGGGAAATCATGCCTCCGAGGACAAGTGTTTGCGGCATGAATGTTCCAAGGAAAGGCTGAAGAGCGTCCAGAAGATCCTTTCCAAAATCAGTGAAAAGCAGTTTTGCCTCAAGGCATCCTTCACATGCCATCCTGTGCAGTTCTCTTCCGGAAATATCTTTTCCGAAGTACTTCATTGCAAGTCTTGTCTGGCCTCTTGATGAGATATAGTCATCGATTGTCCCATTCCTGAAAGCCGTGTTGTAGATCCATCCGTTCTCTGGTACATTCTCTCCGTTTTTCAGGCATTTGCCATTCTCCATGAATGCAGAGCCGCAGCCGGTGCCTATTGCAACGGCAATGCATCTTCCTTTTCCCGCTTCATCATAGGTAGCTGCAGAACCGAGCGCAAAAGCTTCTACATCGTTTATGAATAGGATTGGCATTTCTCTGCCAAGCGCTTTATATAGCATGCAGCGAAGTGGTTTTCCATAGATGCTGTCATATTTGCCGATTCCTTTCATGTAGCTTATGCCATTCTCATAGTCAAATGGGCCGGGAAAAGCCATTGCAACGCATTCCGGCAGCATTCCGTTTCCATTTCTGATGATTTCAGAAAGATTGTTTATTATAGTTGCTGAATCAGCTTTCGACTTGGAAGGGAAGCGCATAATCTGATCGATGGGGATTCCATCTTCAGATACTGTCCTTCGTTTTATCTCAGTGCCACCGACATCGAGGAGTGCATACACTTTCATGATGTAAATGTTATAATATTATGAAATTTATATTGTCAACATAAATCGCGTACTGTAGAATCACGCTTATGAAACTTTTCATTTTCGATTGCGGTGAAGTGATTCTGAAGAATGTCGATACATTCAAGGCCCTTGCAGATTATATCGGAATTGAGCATTCCGAGCTCTTGTCGGATTACTCTAAGTATGAAATGGCGCTTATGGATGGCTATATGTCACCTGATGACTACTACCGGCATCTTGAAATGAAATATGCAGTCGTGATTGATTCTGATCCGTTCGCAGCTTTCTTCCATCCTGAAGTGGATTTTGCGATGCTTTCATATGTCGAGAAGCTTAGAGCCAATGGCTACAGGTGCGTTGTTGGGTCGAACACATTCAGGCCTCATTGGGAGATAATAAAGAAGCTTGATGGAAATCCTCTTGGTTTCTTTGATGCGCTTTATCCTTCTCATGAAATACATGTTTCAAAGCCTGAGAAAGCTTTCTTCCGGTATATCTGCAGCGAGGAAGGCGTCCAATGCGATGAAGCTGTCTTGATTGATGACAGAAAGGAGAATACGGATTCCGCAGCGTCCCTTGGCCTTTCGGTCCTTGAATACTCGGGATATGGCAAAGAGGGCAGGGCAGAAGCTTTCTTCTCCTCATGCATGAAGTGATTTCACAGCCAGATCCATGCCATTGATGCTGCTATCATGAATATGGCCCAGAGGAAGTCGTAATACCTGACTGAGAGATTGAGGTAATATGTCCTTTCCGCATTCTCATCAAAGCCCTTCGATTCCATTGCCATGGCGACATTCTCAGCCCAGTGCATTGCATTCACCAGAGCTGTGAATAGAGGTTTCATCGACCATGGCCGAATCTTCAGGCCTCTGACCGCAAGGGCTAGCTTTATCTGACTATATTCTCTTCTGATCATAGGCAGAAGATTCCAGGCGGCAAGCACTCCATAAGCGAATTTTGCGTCCAGATGGCATTGTTGCATCAGGCTGTAGACAAAAGCCTGGGAATCTGTCGTGAATGAAAAGAGCATGCCCAGGAATGCGTAAGCGTATATTCTGAGCGCTACTGCAAGAGCATCATTCAAATTTGATGCGCTTGACGATACTACAAGGAAGTTTCCTGAGCTTTCAAATGCTTCCTCTCCACTTCCTCCACGAAGCAAAAGCGCCATGAAGATGCTCAGTGACGCAAGTGTTGCAGGCAGAAGCACGTTGAGCACCTTTCTGCTTATGCAGCCGGAGACAAGCAATGATACAAAGCATATCGCTATGATTGCCGCATTCCAGAATACTGAAGGGCTGAATGAGATTATGAGAGCGGAGAGAAGTATTGTGATGACTTTAACCGATGGATTTATCTGTCTCATATATCCTCCCGTTGCTGATTCTCCAGATTCTGTCCGCATATAGGGCTGCCAGGTCCTCATCGTGTGTTGAGAATATCACGGAAAGACCTTTCTCTGTTCTTTCTGTGAGGCTTCTGATGATTGACGCTGTGGATTTCACATCCTGACCATATGTAGGCTCATCAAGAAGAAGCAGCCTCTGCTTACCGGCTATCATAGAGATGACACCAAGTTTTCTCTGCTGTCCCTGACTGAGCATATAAGGTGAGTATCTTGAATAATTAGCAAGACCGAAAGATTCCAGGAGCTCCTTGTCTGCGGGCTTTGCCTCATCCTGCACTGTGGACGCGATGAACTGGTTTGATGGATTTTGGAAGACAATTCCTATGCTCTTGTAGATGTCCTTTCTTTTCTGCTGCCTGAGCTCTTTTCCATCTATGATGATTGAACCTTCATAGGGCTTTATTCCAAGCAATGTGAGGAATAATGTAGTCTTACCGCTTCCAGATGGCCCGAGAAGGGCAATCATATCTCCAGGTTTTATAGACAATCCAGCAGCCTTAAGGATAGGCTTTTCCTTTTTTGAAGGCCTTATTGATGCTTCATTGAGTATCAGGAATGGCTTTGCGCTTTGTGATTTATGTAAGACGGGTGGGGCAAAATAATCTTCATATGTATTAAGTGAAGGGTACGCTGTTCCGTCAGATACGATCCTGCCTTTGTCTCCCAGCACTATCCATCGAGGAGTAAAACCTGCCCAGTTTTCCGCTTTATGGTCAATTGCTATGATTGTAGTCTCAGGGTCTTCGAGACGTTTCTTCTCAAGC
>JADIMF010000105.1 GCA_017694915.1 Candidatus Ornithospirochaeta stercoravium | reverse complement strand
TGTTATCTGGTATAAAGAACAAGCACTTCTCATTCACATCATGCGGATTCTTCTTCTCAGATATCTCCGGCATAGAACCAAGGCAGGATATCAAATATGCGCTTTACGCAATAAAGATGTTCCAGCCATATTCGCAGGGAGATCTTCTCTTCCCGTTCCTTTCCGAGCTCAGGCATGCGAAGAGCAACATAAAGGCACAGGGTGATGGCATGAACATTGCACAGGAGGAGATGAAGGGTCTTCCGGGAGAAGCTGAAGCTTCGCTCTACTTCTTCCTTAACCGTACGCTGGCAAGGAAAGAAGACTGGATGAACAGCTACGGCAGATTCGTCCTTGCTCATATGGATATCGACGAAGCGGAGAACTACAGCTCCGACATCATTGACACTGTCACACTGGAGCTGTACAGATTCACTGTCCTCTCCTCTTCATCGATTGACAACGGCATAAACCTCTATCTCTGCGAGAATGACCAGGACAACAATCCAGTGAACAGGCTGAGGATCACGAATCAGGATATTCCAGACAGAATGCTCGATGAGATCTACACATGGCTGGACAGATCGATGACGAGAGTGACATTCTCAGAGTTATCTGAGCTGGCCAATGATATGAGATTCTTCTCGATGCTTGTGAAGAACAGCCGTTACGTTCCGCTTGAAACGATGGTGCTTGAGAACCTCGGTCTGACACTGAAGATCATCAAGGCCCTCTTCTCCTCTCATTCCGATATGGACATCTTCAGGAGGAGGGAAATACTTGGCAACATGATTGATTTCATCCGCAAATGCGGAAGGGATTCAGATATCGCATCGATTAACAGCATTCTCTCTGCACATAGCGAGAGGCTTGCGGCTGCTGTAAATGAAAAAGGTCTCGATGACACCATTTCTGATGCAATCATAGACCTTCTGGATCTTGCCCGTGCGCACGGCTTCGAGCCGGTTACAAAGAATCTGCAGAATGCCGTCTATCCATACTATTCAGGACAGAAGAAGGCAGAGTGCGGAAATGAAAAGCTCAGGAATACAACACTAGCACTGAACTTTCAGTAGCATTCTTGCATGCTCAAGTGAGAGATCGCTCGTTTCCCCTGAAAGGAGACGGGCGATTTCCTTTACCCTTTCCTCCCCTTCGACGCATCTGATACGCGTCATGGTACGGCCATTTTTCTCTTCCTTCTCGACAAGATAATGGCTGGAAGCACGTGAAGCGATCTGGGCAAGGTGCGTAATCGCGATGACCTGCTCACGTTCTGCAAGCTTCTTCATCTCCTCTCCGACTGCATTTGCAACCGTTCCGCCGATTCCAGTATCAATCTCATCGAAAAGCATCGAGGCATCGCCGGATGCGTTGACAGTTACCTTGAGCGCAAGCATTATCCTTGAAAGCTCTCCACCGGATGCGGTGTTCTCTATAGGAGAAAGCTTCTCTCCTTTATTCGGGGCAATGAGGAATGAAATCCTGTCCATGCCATCGGGATTCAGAGTTTCGGTACGCTCGGTTCTTATCTCGAATATCGCAGCTTTCATGCCAAGAAGATGAAGCATCTCCTCTATCTTATGAGACAGACTGAGAGCACCCCGTTTTCTTTCAGAGAGAAGTTTCTCAGCTCTGCCCACGGCGTCTTCATATGCTGTGTTACGCTTCTTCCGCAGGCTTTCAAGAATCTCCTCGCTGTTCTCGCTCTCCTCAAGTTTTAGCCTGTACTCATCACGCCTTCGTATGGCTTCCTCTATCGAGCCGCCAT
Source organism: Candidatus Ornithospirochaeta stercoravium (assembly GCA_017694915.1). Classification (GTDB taxonomy): domain Bacteria; phylum Spirochaetota; class Spirochaetia; order Sphaerochaetales; family Sphaerochaetaceae; genus Ornithospirochaeta; species Ornithospirochaeta stercoravium. The sequence goes on along the minus strand of JADIMF010000105.1, from coordinate 3,065 downwards.
ATTTTCTCCTTATTCTCTGAAGAACCATCAGCCGTGAATTCTTCTCCTCAAGCTCGCTCTCGGAGTAATCTATGCTCTCGAAGTATCCACGAAGGGAGAGCATTATATCGTCCGCTTCAATACCGATGCTCTCTGTCCTGTCAGCCTCAGCTGCAAGTCTGTCATCCTTCTTCGAGGCTTTTCTGACTGCGTCAAGGGCTTCTCCAAGGGATGCTGAAGCGCTCTTCATCTCTGAAATTGCGGCAGAGAGATTCTCCTTAAGAAATTCAGATGAGCCCATTATCTCAACCTCTTTCTTAAGCTCCTCTTCCTCGCCTTCCCTGAGATCAGCCTTCTCAAGCTCTCCAAGCGAGAAACGCATGTAGTCTGCTTCCTCGCGGCTTCTCCTTACCCTTTCCTCGAGTTCTTTTATCTCATTCTCGATGCTTCGGAGGGCCTTATAGCTTTCGGTATAGGAATCCTTCTCCTTCTCAAGAGAGGAGAATTTATCGAGAATCGAACGGAGAACATCATTCCTGAGAAGCGACTGATGTGAATGCTGGGATGAAACATCGACGAGCATATGTCCAAGCTCTTCGCCTTCCTTCACGGTTACAGGACTTCCGTTCACCGTATAAGCACCCTTTCCAGTTGCTTTTATAAGGCGCCTGATAAGTATCTCGTTATCCTCGATCTCTATTCCATGCTCATCAGCCCAGTCGAAAACAGCCTTTGACGATACGGAAAACAAACCTGTTATCTCTGCGCTGTTCTCGCCAAGCCTGACATCATTCCTATCTGCCTTTGCACCAAGAAGAAGGGATAAAGCTCCAAGCATGATTGTCTTTCCTGATCCCGTCTCTCCTGTAAGAACGGTGAAACCGGAATGGAAATCTATATCAAGATGGTCTATGAGGACATAATTCCTGACGCTGAGATGCTCAAGCATGCATACCTCCCGACCAGTGAAGCTTATCGCGGATGACCTCCGTGAAGTTTCTTCTGAGGGATTTAATCAGAAGAGCCTTGCTCCTGCTCTTCTCGATTGTGATCGTATCATTTTCCTTAAGAGGGAAAAGAAGCTGACCATCGAGGGTTAGCATCAGGTCTGTACGTTGTCCTTCCTTCACCGACACGGTAACAACCTTTCCGGAGGTTACAAGAGGCCTGTTTGACAAGGTGAACGGACAGATCGGTGTAATGACCATCGCGGACATATCAACATCGAGGATTGGCCCGCCTGCTGCAAGCGAATATCCGGTGCTACCTGTCGGTGTTGCGATAATCATGCCATCTGAACGGAATGATCCTGCAGGTGTTTTATCGAGAGCAAGATCGAGGGATATGACCTTTGCGATTCCTGATGACGATATTACAGCTTCATTAAGAGCAGCTCCGCTCCAGACTCGTCTACCATCACGATGCACGGCAATGCGCAGCATGAGACGACGCGATATATTCGTGCCATTCTCAAGATAGTACTCAAGTGCCTCCTGCCATTCATCCTTACCAATCTCAGTAATGTATCCGAAAGTACCGAGGTTTACAGGAAGAATCGGGATTCCCATCTCGTAGACTGCACGTGCGGCATATAGCACCGTACCATCACCGCCTAATGTGATGACAAGATCGGAATCCATCGGGACGGAAACACCATCCTGATCACTGGATGTGCTTACAACATTCGCTTTTATATTCCTTGAAGAAAGATAGGAGATGATTGACTCTGCAAGTACCTTGCTTTCCTTCTTCATTCCGTTGGCTATTATCAGAGCGCTGCGTATCATATCTACCCCAGATGGCTTATCACACGCTGTATCGATTCGATCTCGCTTTTAGCGAGGAACGGATAGAGAGGAAATGAGATTGCACGTGTTATAGCAGCAATCGCATTCGGGAATCTGTCATATTTATCCTGGTACCTTACTCCAATGGACTGAGTGAAGGTACGCTTTGAGGAAACGCCATGCTTCTGGCTGAATTCAATTGCCTCATCAGGCTTTGTCTCGACAATGACGCTGAAGCTATGGCCATTTGCCTTGAACAGCGGAGATGAAGATCCGAAAAGCTTCGCACCGCTCTTCTGCTGAGCCTGGACGAATGTCCTGTAGATCATATTCCGTCTCTCGAGAAGCATTTCAGCTTTCGAAAGCTGAACGATGCCAAGAGCGGCATTCATATCAGGAAGATCTATATACGGAGAAAGCGATGCAACAGATTTCTTAAGCTTGTCAGCAAGATCCTCATCGGATGTAACCGCGGCAGCTCCTCCACCTGTCGATATAACACCATTTTCTTCAAATTCCGATATAACTATATTCCCTATATCACCTGCCTGAACGGAGGATTTCTCATCTTCAGATGAAGAATCATCACTTTCCTCTTCAGAGGATGGCTCATCACCATATGAAGATCCAAGAGACTGAGAAATATCCTCAATGACAGGAATCCCGAGATCCTTTATACCGCTTATGGAATCAGGAATCTGGCATATAGGTTCAAAATAGAGGAACGCTTTCGGATTCTCATCAAGCTTCTTCTCAGCATCTGCAAGGCTCGGAAGTCCGTTCTCATCGGTATCGATGATGATTGCCTTAAGTCCCTGACGCTTGATGACATCCAGATATATTCTGGGAGAAAGCACGGAAACAAGAACACCATCGCCTTCTTCAAGCCCCAGTGCCTCAAGGGATGATGAAATGGCATCGGGATATGAGCGGAGTGCTATTCCATCCTTCTTGCCGATATAGGAGGCGAAAGTCTTCAGGAACTCCTTCTTTCTCTCACCCGGTCCTATTTTCTCATCAACCATAGTCTGCAGAACCGCATCCATGTCCTTTCTATATAATGCTGGTTTATAGAATCTGATAGCCATACATAGAATCCTAACAGAAAAAGCGGATTTATTGACGATAATCGAGAAAACTTTTCCAGAAAAAAGAAAAACCCTCTGATGAGGGCAATATATGAACATCCACGAGGGATGAGAAGACAAAAAAAACCTGGCAGCGACCTACTCTCCCGCAGACGAGCTGCAGTACCATCGGCGCGAGGGCGTTTTACTTCCGTGTTCGGGATGGGAACGG
>JADIMF010000104.1 GCA_017694915.1 Candidatus Ornithospirochaeta stercoravium | reverse complement strand
ACTGTCGTGTATCCGAACATCTTCTCAAGAGGACACTCTGCTGTGACCATATCCGCAGCTGTACGTGATTCCATGCTGAGCACTATACCGCCACGCTGTGTGATGGATGAGATTACATCTCCGATATACTCAGATGGTGCGGATACCTGCACCTTCATGATGGGCTGCATGAGTACCGCTCCAGCTTCTGAAGCGATCCTGTCGAAAGCCATTGCCGCACAGGAAGTGAAAGCGAATGGGGTAGAGGTGTTCTCATCGTACTCGATTGCAGTCACATCTGCTTCGATATCAGTGCATTCGTATCCGAACTTTATACCGCCTGAGAATGCACCGTTTATTCCGTTCTTTATTGCCTCAACGATTTCCTCAGGAATGTCTCTTGTGTTTGCCGTTATGTTAAGTACATTTCCGCTCTTCGGAGGAAGCGGCTTAACGGTAAGCGAAAGGCCTGCAGTATTCTCTTTGTTCGCGATAGTCCTAGAGAATTCCTCCTTGCCGGAAGCTTCTGTCTTGATACATTCTCTGTAGGATACCTGAGGATTACCGACACGGCAGTTAACCTTCATGTCGTCCTTGATACGTGTAACAAGAACATCAAGATGGAGTTCTCCCATTCCTGATATAACAAGCTGTCCAGTTTCCTGATCATCCTTATATGAGAAGGTTGGATCCTCCATCGCAAGTGTCTCCAGAGCCTTGTGGAGCTTATCCATCTCTGCAGTAGATGCTGGCTCAATTGCTACCGATATAACAGGATTCGGGAATGACATCCTCTCAAGCAGGTATGGATGATTCTCAGCTCCTATAGTGTCACCTGTCTGGGCAAGCTTGAATCCTATGATTACACCGATATCACCGGCTTTGAGCTCTGAAAGCTCTTCCGGTCTGTCAGCGTGCATTCTTAGAAGCCTGTTGATTCTTTCCTTCTTACCCTTCGTTATGTTGTAGACGGAGACGCCTTTCTTGAGGACTCCAGAATATACGCGTACAAAGCACATCGGACCGGACTGAGGATCAACCTGGATCTTGAAGATAAGTGCCTCAAGCGGTCCTGCTGTGTTGTGGCTGAGCATCTCGGTCTTGCCGTTCTTTGCGTTTATAGTCTCAACAGCGTCTGCATCGACAGGGGATGGAAGAAGGTTCACGATTCCATCGAGAAGAGTCTGTACGCCGATGTTCTTCAGTGATGAGCCGACGAATACTGGAAGAAGCGAACGGGAGAGCGTGCACTCTCTAAGCGTCTTTGTGATCATCTCTGCCGGAATATCCTCACCTTCGAAGTAAAGCTCTGTTATCTCATCGGAGAATGAGGCGACGCTGTCGATGAGCTTTTCTCTCCACTCATCGGCTCTTGCCTTTTCGCTTTCTGGAATAGGTGAGCTGTTTATCGTCTTGCCATCATCCGCAGAATCGAACTGCAGGTACTGCATGTTCACAAGATCTATGATTCCGGAGAAGCTGCTTTCGCTTCCTACCGGGATGAAAAGAGGAACAGGTTCCGCTCCGAGCTTCTTCTTCATATCTTCAAGTACGCGGAAGAAATCAGCACCGAGTCTGTCCATTTTATTCACGAATGCGATTCGTGGGATGTTGTATCTGTCAGCCTGACGCCATACAGTCTCTGTCTGAGGCTCAACACCGCCGACTGCGCAGAATACACCGACAGCTCCATCGAGAACACGAAGTGCTCTCTCTACCTCTGCTGTAAAGTCGACATGTCCCGGAGTATCGATGATATTTATCTGGTGATCCTTCCAGTAACAGGTTGTAGCGGCAGAGGTTATCGTGATGCCTCTGTCCTGTTCCTGCTTCATCCAGTCCATGGTCGCTTCACCGTTATCGACTTCACCGATACGGTGATTCTCACCTGTGTAGTAGAGGATTCTCTCTGTAGTAGTTGTCTTACCTGCATCAATGTGTGCCATGATGCCTATGTTTCGTATGCTCTTCTCGTCCATAGCGAATGTAACATATCATAAAGCCATGTCATTTGAAACTACTAAGATAGTACGTTTACTGAAAGAACTCGATAATTTGGATTTTGCTGACATCATCGACATGCTTGAGACAGGGGATGGAGATGTTCTGTTCTTCTCCGCTGATTCAGGCCTTATATTCCGCTCATTACCCGGAACATGCTTCATAGCAGTGACAGGAAATGACAGGGAAAGCCTCTATGAGCACATAATCCCATCGGGACTGTATTCGGTTCATGATGACGAAACAGCTGATTACATGAGGAGAAAACTGGGCTTTGAAGGGGATGAGCCATGCTATCTCTATGTTTTCACGGAAGATAGTATCGAAGATTCTCCTTGTGATATCCGACCTCTTGATGAAAGCTTCATCCCGATTGTCCTTCAGCATTATGATGCCGGTGAGGAATATATCCGCGAACGCATATCAAGCGGAAATCTCTTCGGGGCTTTCATTCCTGAATCCTGTCTGGCAGGTTTTGCAGGATTCCATTCGGAAGGCGCGATGGGGATGCTTGAGGTTATGCCGGAATACAGGCGTCATGGCATAGGGGAGGCTCTTGAGAGATTCCTTATCAAAGAGGCATTGAAGAGGGGACATGTCCCATATTGCAATGTCTATATATCGAATGAGAAAAGTATCCGGCTCCAGACGAAGCTTGGCCTGAAGCGCGGATCGCGATTCTCTCACTGGATTCGGAAATCAGACCTTCCAGAAGAGTGCACGAAGTGAATTTATAACAGCAAGTATCAATACACCTGTATCTGCAAATACTGCAGCCCACATATTCGTTATTCCGAATATCGCCAGTATGAATACAAGCGCTTTGATAACAAGCGAGAGTCCGATATTCTCCTTCACGAGGATTTCCGTTTTCTTTGCAAGTCTTATGGCGACAGGAATTCTGGAGATATCATCATTCATGATGACAGCATCTGCAGCTTCTATCGCGGCATCCGAACCTACGCCACCCATTGCGATTCCTATATCAGCACGGGCAAGAGTCGGCGCGTCGTTTATACCGTCTCCCGCATAAGCTGTGATCTTTCCTTTCTGCATAAGCGATTCGAAAGCTTCAAGCTTGCCGTCCGGAAGAAGGCCTCCGATAGCTTTATCAAGACCAAGTTCCTCTGCAGTTTTCTGGACTCTTTCGACTCTGTCTCCTGAGAGCATGACGATGCTTCTCACTCCAGCTTTTCTCATTGCCTCTATTGCTTCAGGAGCATCTTCCTTTATCTCATCGCGTACAACGATGTAGCCCAGAAGCTTACCATCTTCTGCGACATATGATACCGTACCTTCTTCATCAGTTTCTTCAATCGAAGGAAGGATACGGCTATTGCCGACTTTGACAGTCTTTCCATTGACGATACCCTCTATACCGATTCCTGGAATCTCCTTGACGTTGGAAGCTGGCAGAATGTTCTCATCAGCGCTTTCGACAATCGCGGATGCGATAGGGTGGCTTGATGAGCGCTCAAGGGAAGCTGCCATTGACAGAAGCTCCTTTTCGCTTATCCCATAGGAAACCACCTTCCTTACGGAGAACCTTCCTTCTGTAAGGGTTCCTGTTTTATCCATTGCGATTGTATCGATGGAAGCGAGATTCTGTATCGACTCATCTCCCTTTATGAGTATGCCATGGCGTGCAAATGATCCCATGGAGGCGAAATATGCAAGCGGAACTGAAAGTACCAGCGCACATGGACAAGAGATAACAAGGAGCATACATGCCCTGTAAAGAGAATCCGATAGCTCCATTATTCCGAAGACAGGCGGAATAAATGCAACAAGAAGTGCGGCAATACAGACGAAAGGCGTGTAGTATCTTGAAAATCTTGTGATGAATCTCTCGCTCCTCGCTTTCTTGCCTTCGCTTTCATTCACCAGCTTCATGATCTTGGAGGCGGTTGAATCAGAGTAGCTTGATTCCGTTCTCACAAGAATCGTTCCCTCTCCGTTTATCGATCCGGAAAGGACCTTATCTCCTTC
>JADIMF010000103.1 GCA_017694915.1 Candidatus Ornithospirochaeta stercoravium | reverse complement strand
TCCCTGAACTCTTCTCTTGATTTGTATTTCCCGGGATTAGCTTCAAGATATTCATCGATTCCTTCCCCGAAATACTCATCAAGCTCTTCATCTGTATATCCAAATGCTCCCGCGAACTCCTTGTCCATAGATAGATCCACAAGATTGTTCATCGCCGAGAATATCGAGAGATTCGAAAGCTTCACCACCCCTGTTATGAAACAGAATCGTATCATTCCAGCCTTGTTCTTTATTGTCGCATAGAAGGAGTTGAGCGTTTTCCTTATTCCTTCTGCCATCTCAGGATTTCCGATTGCCGCAGATGTCAAAGGGGCATCATATTCATCCTGAATGATTACAATTTCCCCATCCCTTCTGTAAAGCCTCTCGATGAGCATCTCGAACATCATCGCGGGGCCATAGGAGCTGTCGATATCAATCCCAGCATTCCCAGCCTGAAGGAGTATCTTTCCTTTCAATGCCTTGATGAAATCCTCAATCGAGTCAGCATCCATATTGTTGAAATCGAAATGAAGAACAGGATATGGCTTGAAATCATACTTGTCGTAGATATAGAGCCCTTTGAATAATTCCTTCTCACCTTTGAAGAGTGATTCTAATGAGTTACAGAAAAGGCTCTTGCCGAATCTCCGCGGACGAGAGACAAAGAAGAAACGTCTTGGCCATGCGCAAAGTAATTTATAGATAAATTCTGTCTTATCAACGTACAAGACATCATTCTTCCTGAAGAATTCAAAACTTGCGTTATCCGTCGAGATACCTTTCATGTCCTCATTATACAATGTTGTATTTTCTATTCCAGTCATACTGACCTCCTAATAGTATATACGCTTTTAGTCGCTGTTTTGGTCAGTTTTTAACTATTTAATCCAAATACGGTATTTAATAATATGATTTTATTGTAGAGGTAAGACTGAAAAGACTGCTTAGTCAGGATTTCTGATACGATTATCTGAAAAGCTTGTCGAGAGTTTTCTTGTTCTTTCTCCAGCCCGGTTCGGATTTGACTCTCAGATCGAGTGTCAGAGAAGAGCCTGGGAATATTCTCTTTATCTCCTTGAAGGATTCCTTGCGGATTCTCTTTATGTTCTCTCCGCCTTTTCCAACGATGATTCCCTTCTGTCCATCGCGTTCGGTATTGATTGAAGCACGTACCCACACATGCTGGTTCTCCGCATCGTATTCAAGATCCTCAATCTCTACGAAGACTACGTGAGGCATTTCCTCTGAAAGGGATGAGATTGTCTTTTCCCTTATGATTTCTGAGATTCTGAATTCCAGATCCTGATCCGTGTATGTCTCTTCTGAGTACATGAGCTCTCCGTCTGGTGCAAAACGGAAGAGTTCGATGAGTATTTCATCAACGCCTTCATCTTTCATGCCTGATGCCGCAAGAACAGCGGAGTTAGGGAAATGCTCCTTCAGGAAGGAAAGCCCCTCTTCTTTTTCAGTATCTGAGAGGATATCTGCCTTATTGAGAACTGCTACAATTGGTACTCCTGCTTTGTTTGCAAGCTCGGCAATGGTTTCTTCCTCTTTTCCAGGTTTTCTTTTTCCATCGAGAAGATAGAGAATCAGATCGGAATCTGAAAGCGAGGAAATCGTGACATCCTGCATCCTCTTGTTGATTTCCTTGTCGGAAAGATGGAAACCTGGAGTATCTGTAAAGACGAGCTGTCCACGGCTGTCTGTGTATATGCCTCTTATCTTGTTCCTTGTTGTCTGCGGGGTGGGGGAAGTAATCGAGACCTTCATTCCCGTGATTGTATTCACAAGAGTCGATTTGCCTGCCGACGGACGGCCTATTACGGATACAGTTGCTGCTTTCATGCATTCATGATAGCAGAACACGGTGCGTTGATGATACGTCCTTTTGTGATTATCATTTAGGATATGGAAAACGAGAAGAACGAATACAAGCCTGATCCGAGTCTCAGCGACAGGCTTCTCAAGACACGTACCGTGATGATATCCGGAGAGATAAACAAGGACAGGGCAGATCAGTTCGCACGTGAGATGCTCGTTCTAGATAGCGAAAGCTCCGATCCGATATATGTATATATAAACAGCCCGGGTGGCGATGTCGATTCCGGCTTCGCAATCTACGATATCGTGAGGTATGTATCATCACCTGTCACGATGATCGGAATGGGGCTTGTGGCATCTGCTGCGGCTCTTATCTTCCTTGCTGTTCCAGCTGAGCGCAGGGTAGGTCTTCCGAATTCTACATATCTTATCCACCAGCCGCTTTCACAGCTTAAAGGTGTTGCAATCGATGTCGCAATCTATGCGGACAAGATTGAGGCTCTTCGTCATAAGCTCGATTCTGTTATCGCTGAGGCAACGGGAAAGACAAGGGAAGAGGTTGAGAAAGATACCGAACGCGATTGCTGGCTGACCGCTGAGGAAGCCAGAAACTACGGTCTGTTATCGAAAATCATCAGGGAAAAGAAGGAAATCATCTGATTTTCTTACCAAAACAGCGTCTTAAAGCGTATATCTATATATGAAGATATTGTTTTTGACGCTGTTATTCTTTCTTTCATCATGTGCTCCTTCTCAGAGAACGGAGACTTTCACAATCACGACATATAATGCTTACGCGTTCTTCGATGCCTATGATGATGGCACGGAGTTCGATGGTTTCTCACATAGCGATGGCTATGATGGAGAGCGGTATGAGGAGAGGGTTCGCAGTATGGCGATACTCATCGGGCGGAATCTCTCATCATCAGATCTGATAATCTTCCAGGAAATAGAAAGCAAAGCAGTGCTGAAGGATCTTCTTGATAACGGTCTTTCAGGCAAGGGCTTCTGCTATTATGGTCTTGCGGAAAGCGGGGATGGTCAGCTCTCTGTAGGATATATCTCGAAGATAAAGCCATCCCGTACGACAGTTCACAGTATTCCCGGACATAGATCTGTACTTGGCCTTTCGTTTTATATCGATGAAAGCCTCATAACTGTCTATGGCCTTCATTTCAAAAGTCGTCTGAATGACGGTAATGAAGAGCGCATTGAGGAGTGCAGTTACCTCAGAACGCTTCTTGAAGAGAGCGGTTCACTGACCATTGCGTCCGGTGATTTCAATATCGATCCCTCGTATGGGGATGAGGCAATGGGAATATTTTCTGCGGGATATCCGGAAGAATATCCATTGTATGTTTCTGGTATCCCTGATGACGCTGGAAGAGGGGTGTATTTTGCACCATCGCTGGATAATGACATCGTTTTATCTGAAAAAGGAACGCATTCCTATCAGGGGGAGTGGTTTTTCTACGATATGCATCTTCTCTCTGAAGAGTGCTGGGATGGTTTGGGCTGGGAGTATGATACCGCCTGGATAACAGCTCTTCCTGAAATGAAAGACGAGCTTGGGCGGCCTTTATGTTATGATCCATCGACCGGGCGTGGATACTCGGACCATTTCCCGTTTACGGTACGTCTTGTGAAGCGATAGTCTTCTACTATTTGCTCTTAAGTGCTAGATATTGGATATGCAGGAAAATCTACGGGAAATACTTATGGGTGGCCAGACTTTCAGCTGGCGGGAAGAGGAGGATGGTTTCTTCAGTGCCGTCCTCAATGAGAAGGTATACAGGATAAAAAGTCTTGATGATGCGGCATCTGATCCATTTCTCTATGAGTATTTCGATCTGGGATATGATTATGAGAAAGCAAGGCGTGAGATAGCTTCAAAAGATGAGATACTCTGCAAGGCTGTTGAAAGCGTTGGTATGATAAGGCTTCTTCATCAGGATCATTTCACAGCAACGATTTCATTCATTCTATCGCAGAACAATAACATCAAGCGCATTACGGGTCTTTATAACAGACTTTCAGAACGCTATGGCCATGAAGTCGAAGAAGGCCGTTATTCATTTCCTACAGCAGATGAGCTGAAAGCGGCGACAGAAGATGAGCTTCGAACTATCGGAACAGGATTCCGCGCGCCGTTCATAATCGATGCGGTTGAGAAAGCGGATATCCTTGATACGCTTGATTCACTCTCATTTGACGAAGCAATGGAGAAGCTGCAGACGATAAAGGGAATTGGACCGAAGGTGGCTTCATGCATCCTTATTTTCTCTTATCGGAGAAGAGAAGGTTTTCCGATGGATGTCTGGATGAAGAAGGTCATGAAGGAATATTACCCTGATAAGACTCCAGAGTACTTCCATCCATACGAAGCACTGTCGCAGCAGTATCTTTTCTCGTGGATAAGAAGTATCAGCTAAGG
>JADIMF010000102.1 GCA_017694915.1 Candidatus Ornithospirochaeta stercoravium | reverse complement strand
CTGAATTCCTTGAAGCGCTTTTCCTTCATCCATTCGTTGAGCTTGCTCTCATCGATTGCCAGAAGCTCAGGAGTGAAGTATGAGAATTTCTCAGAGAATGCGGCGGCTTCCGCCTGATACATCCCCAGTCTTCTCATGTTCCCGCCATCGGTTCCATCTGTCTCATACATCAGGTATGCCCAGCTTCCGAGGCGTTCGGCTTCAAGTGATGTGTCTCTATAGTATGAAAGTGCTTCGTATAAACTGTCTGAGCTGTCCCCCAGATGTCCTTTGAAATGGCTGGCTTTCGAAAAAAGTTTCGAGAGCTTCTTCATATCCTTCTCCCATGCTTCTCCTGATGGAGAGAGAGCTGAGAGATCCCATGTGTTCTCTATTTTCTGATCCTTTCTGTCCATATTGTTTAAACCTCCTTTTCAAGAAGAATGCGCATCTTTCTTGCAGCTTTGCCCCTGTGAGAGTAAAGATCCTTTTCACCTTCTTTCAAATCGGCAGATATCATCCCGATCTCCTTTATCCTGAAAACAGGATCATATCCAAAGCCTGTCGTTCCGGAAGGCTGAAGCGCTATGGAGCCTTCGCAGGTTTCCTGAATCATATATCTTCTGTAGGGAGAGAGTATAAGGGTGAGGGATGTGACGAAGACAGCTTCCCTGTCTTCTATTCCCTCGAGGTTCTTCAGAAGAAGCATGTATTTCTCCTTGTCAGAAAGCTTTCTTCCCGCTTCTTTCTCTCCATACCGCGCTGTGTATATTCCAGGGCCCCATCCGAGAGCTTTGACGCAAAGTCCTGAATCATCTGCCAGAACAGGTTCATGCACTATGTTCCAGAGAGCTTCCGCCTTGATCAGGGAATTCTCAGCGAAATCCCTGCCGGTCTCCTCGGGGTCGAATTCGATGCCTTCATCTTTGGGAAGTACGAGATCATAGCCTCCGAGAAGCCTTTCCATTTCCTTTCTCTTATGGTCATTGCCAGATGCAAACCAGATTCTCATAATTGTGAATATACAAGGAATCGATGAGAGCTTCCATCACATATCATCCATAAAATGATTAAGCAGCATCTTCATTTTCTTTATATCTGCTGAGACCATAGGTCTTGAGACGCCGAGAAGCGTGGAAATAGTATAATGCGTGAGTCCTGAACGAGCTTTCATCAGATCGGACAGTCGTCGTTCATAGACTCTTTTCATCTTCAGGTACCTGTCGATCATGATGGCTTTCTCTTCCGGCGTGTCGGCATTTACCGTTGCTGTACCGATTTTTGCCAGTATCTTCCAGTGCCTGCCTGCAAGTTCCTCCAGGAATCTTATCTCATCTCCATGCTCGTTCATCAGTGCGTCATGCCGTAACGCATAGAATTTAGCGACAGTCTTGTAATCAGTGTGAAGCAACCGTGATACTCCCGCAATGAAACCCTGTGTTTCAGTACAGGGCAGGGCAAGAAGGAATTCGAGGAACTGCCTTCTCGTCCTTGCTTTTCGCAGATGCGTTGCAAGTTCAAGTTCCGCGATTGTCTCTTCACGGCATTTCCCTTCATTGCGCTGCATTATGATGTGCATCGATAGTTCTCCGAGGTCCATCCTGTCGATATCATCAGACCAATCCTGTGTTTCATATGGAGTGACAGATTCAGAGACAGCTGAAGCTGTATCAAGATACTCCTCATCATGGATTGTCATGTCAGAGAAGATCAGGGCGTTTTCCAATGAATCCTTTTTCTTCTGCCTCCTCATATATCGCATGCAGCGATAACGGCATGTCTGCTGAAGATAGCTGTTATAAGTTGCCCCTGTAATCCTGAATGACGATATTATCGATTCGATATCCTTCTGTATCTCAAGGAAGAAGCCACCCGCATCCTCTTCCCCCAGATACATGTTCCGCTGCGGTATGAGATAAAGCAGAATCATCGTTCTTTCCTTTATCCTGTTCTCAAGGTGCAGCTTCTCCTCATTGTCATCGTCCATTGAATTATATCTGATGACAAGATCAGTGAAGCGTTTGTCCTCGGCCTCACTGAAATAACAGAGCGTTTCCATTCAATACCTCCGGATAAAATCAGTGCAATATCCGTGCCAAATGGCCAGAGATGGTATGAGTGGAAACGAACTCTATATAATTAAAAGAAATAGATGTGAGATTTTATTAAACAGGTGTTGCAGAACTTATTTCCCTTTCCATTATTCTAAGGAGAAGAGCTTCCGCTTCTTCCTTTGTATATCCTGTAATAGTTGCTCCAGCGGCTTTTTTGTGCCCGCCACCGCCAAGGGATGAAGCAATTCTTCCCACATCTATGTCTGCTTTATTTTTGGATCTGAATCCGATTTCAAGCGCATCGCCTTTATCCTTTATGAAAATGACAGCCATGACATTCTCAGCTTCAAGGAGAGTTGCGTAGACGCTATCACTGAGTCTGGCTTCCTTGATTTCAGGACTCTGGTAAGCGAAGATCACCTTTCCATCAAGTTCTGCATGAGAAGCCATTATTATGGCAGCAGCATTCTTTATATCAGAAAGCTTCCGTCCGTCATGCATTTCATCATAGACCTCATATGGAGATACCCCCATTTCAGCAAATGAAGCGGCTCTTCTGAGGCTTTCCGGAGCCTGAGAGGATGATAGGAAATGATAGAAGCCTGTGTCCGTTGCAAATCCCCTGTAGAGATAATCAGCCATCTTCTCAGTCAGAGGTACACCCAGTTCTTCCCTGACTTTGTCGACAAGAAGGGTAGTTGAAGGAGATTCAGGAACGATATACCCGAATCCTTCGTCAACGAAAGGAACACCTGATGAATGGTGATCGATGACAATCCTCTTCTGGTTCATCAGCTTCTCGAAAGGCTTTCCAGGTCTGTCAGGTGTCGAGCAGTCGAGTATTATGACAAGAAGATCATCATCAATAAGACTGTCCTCAATCTGAGATGCGAATTCGCTTTCAAGGTATTTGATATCATCTCTGAGAAACGGTCCCTCATTCAGCAGATAAGTCTCTTTGCCGAGAGAAGACAGAACCTCCCTCATTGCAAGGGAGGAATAGAGTGCATCCCCATCGGGATTTCTGTGGGCTATGACAGCAGCTTTTCCGGCATTCCTTATTGCTGCTGTCAGCCTTTTATCACACGGCGGAAATAAGTTTCCCATCGATCGTTGTTATCCTTGGTTCAGATTTCTTCTCGACACAGTTCCTGTCTATTGTCACTTCCTTCACATCGTGGCGTGACGGAAGCTCATAGCTGATTCCGAGCATGAGATTCTCGACAATCGATCTAAGACCTCTTGCTCCTGTCTTCTGCTCAAATGACTGTGTGGCAATCGCATCCACAGCATCATCTGTGAACGTGAGCTTTATACCATCGAGCTGGAATGATGTCTCGTACTGCCTGAGAATGGAGTTCTTCGGCTCCCTGATGATTCTCTTCAGATCTTCCTTGGTAAGGTTGTTGAGCGTCACATGCACAGGAAGCCTTCCGATGAATTCCGGAATAAGACCGAATTTGATGAGATCATCAGGATGAAGCTCCTTATAGAGGTTCTCAAGATCCTTTTCCTCGCTGGACATAATCTTTGCCCCGAATCCCATGGAGGATACTGCTACGCGCTTCTCGATTATCTTATCAAGTCCTACGAATGCTCCACCGCAGATGAAGAGAATGTTTGAAGTGTTGATCTTAAGCATTTCCTGATTAGGATGCTTTCTTCCTCCCTGCGGGGGAACGGAAGCGACTGTACCTTCGATTATCTTCAGGAGAGCCTGCTGTACGCCCTCTCCGGAAACATCCCTTGTTATGGAGACATTCTCTCCCTTCTTTGAAATCTTATCGATCTCATCGATGAAGATGATTCCATGCTCAGCTCGAGAGATGTCATAATCTGCAGCTTCGATAAGCTTAAGAAGTATGTTCTCAACATCCTCACCAACATAGCCGGCTTCTGTAAGAGTCGTGGCATCTGCTATTGCAAATGGAACATCGAGCTTCTTTGCAAGCGTTCTCGCAAGAAGTGTCTTTCCCGTACCGGTAGGACCAATCATCAGAATGTTGGATTTATCAATCTCAACACCTGAATCCTCGATTTCCTTTCTGTATTTGACTCTCTTGTAATGATTATATACAGCAACGGAAAGAACGCGTTTTGCCGCATCCTGCCCGATTACGTATTCATCAAGATATGCCTTAAGCTCGGCCGGGGTAGGGATTTCCCTGATTTCTTCATCCGTACTGCCTGAAGCATCGCCGGAAGCGCCTTTGCGGAGGATATCTCCGCATGTGCGTACGCAATCTTCGCAGATGGCAACGCCCGGACCTGATACATAACGTACGGTTCCATCAAAAGGTCTTCCGCAGAATGAACAGTATTTAGCGCTTCTAGCCATTCTTTGACACCACCTTGTCTACGATTCCGTACTCAAGAGCTGCTGCGGCATCCATATAGCAGTCACGGAGGATATCCTTCCTGATCTCCTCTTCGCTTTTTCCTGTATGAAGAGATAGAAGTCTGGTTGTCACATCATAGATTCTCTGAAGCTCCCTCGATGTGACGATGATATCTGAAGCCTGTCCTTCAGCGCCTCCTGAAGGCTGATGGATCATTACACGTGCGTTAGGGAGAATCTGTCTCTTGCCGTGTTCGCCAGCTGCAAGAAGAATGGCGGCCATTGAACATGCCTGTCCAATGCAGATTGTCTGCACTGGGCACTGGATATACTGCATCGTGTCATAAATCGCAAGTCCTGCAGTAACACTGCCGCCGGGGCTGTTTATGTATAAGCTGATTTCCTTCTGCGGATTCTCGCTCTCGAGAAATATAAGCTGAGCCACTGCAAGATCTGCAGCGGCATCCGTGATTTCCCCGTCTATGAAGATGATTCTATCCTTCAGCAGACGGGAGAAGATATCATACTGTCTTTCACCTGTCCCCGACTGCTCAACGACATAGGGGACAAGAGTATTCATTCTTTCGTTCAAATTCAGTCCTTGACAGAGGGGTTGGTATAAGCTGTGTAGCTTACCTTCTTACCCTCCTTGAATTTATTATTTTCAAGAAGGAATGGAACTACCTTCTCGAACTGCATGTTGTCCTTGATGATTTCCTTATATGAATCCTTTTCTGAATCAGGAACGTTCTTCAGCTGCTTCTCGCATTCTGCGTTCAGATCGTCCTCGCTGATTTCGAAATTCTCCTTCTCGCGGATTGCATCAAGCACAAGCTGTGTTCTGAGCATTGACTCTACGTCAGTTCTCCATTCAGCCTGAAGATTCTCCTTTGTCTCTCCCTGCATCTCGAGGAACTTGAGGATCTGATCCTCTGAAAGCTGGGATGAGCGTACGAAGTTTCTCCAGCGGCTGTCGAGCTCTGCGTTGATCATTGACTCTGGAATAGTGAAGGATGTGTTCTCTGTGATAGCCTTCATCAGAGCCTCTTCCTTCTCGTTCTTGAGAACATCTTCGACCTTCTTCTCGAGATCCTTCTTGATTCCGTCTCTCATATCCTGGACAGTCTTGTACTCATCCTTGATATCCTGTGCGAAATCATCATCGACCTCAGGAAGCTCTCTTTCCTTGAGCTCTGTAAGGTGAACAGAAAGCTTTACAGTCTTTCCTGCATATCCTGGGACATTGTCTTCCTCTGTATATGTCTTCTCTACAGTCTTTGTATCGTCCTTCTTCATTCCGACAACATCTTTGTCGAGCTTGTAGAAGTTGTATCCAGAACCGATTGTGAATGTGAAATCGCTGCGCTTTGTGCTCTCGATCTCATTTCCGTCCTCATCGAGCTCTGCATATGTGATTGTAGCGATGTCTCCGTCCTTTGCCTTGCCGCTCTTGTTCTTCACGACTGCATTCTGGTTGCGGAGCTTCTCGACCTCGCTATCGATATCCTTGTCTGTTACTTCAACAGCAGGGATGTCAACTTCGAGACCTGTGTACTTCGGAACCTCGAAGCTTGGTCTTACATCATAGACAACTGTGAATGTGATGTCCTCACCCTTCTTGAATGGAAGAAGCTTCTCCTCATCCTGAAGAACAGGTGTTGCGAATGGAAGCGGCTTGTCCTTTGCATCAAGCTCCTTGATTACATCCTGAAGAGCGCTCTCCATTGTATCAAATGTGCTCTCTTCCCTGATTGAGTCTCCGTACTTTCTTTCAATCACAGAAGCTGGAACATGTCCTTTTCTGAAACCTGGGAGAGTAAGCTCCTTTGCGTACTTCTGGATTCTCTTTGTGTATGCATCTTCGATAGAAGCTGCATCGATTGTCAGCGTAAGCGCTGCCTGGGAGTTCTCAAGCTCCTTAACGCTCTTCTCGGTAACCATATAATCCATCCTTATATAACGTTATTCAAATGCACTAATTGCAACTTTAGTAATATAACTAATTTTTCCCGTTGAGTCACTAGTAAGTTTATTTTATGACATCGAAGGAATTATCTTGATTTGACGGCGCAAAAAGGGGAGAAGGGACCCCATTGTGGAAAAGAAAAGCCACGGAATTACCCGTGGCTCGTGAGTGAAATTTTCCGATCAGAAATCCATCGACATGTCACCGAACATATCATCTTCGGTAACAACTTCTTCCTCAGCTGCGGCTGCCGGTGTTCCGACACCAGGGATTTCCACAACTTCAGGAATGAATTCCTGGATGCACTCTTCAACAGGAAGTCCTGCGACAAGTGCCGGGAGCGATATGATCGACTGATCTGCAGGAAGCCTGAACTCAATCGGATCAAGTTCGATGAGGTTGAAATTATCATCCTCGGTAGCGATTGTGATCGTATGTGTTCTGCCTCTCAGCTGTACACCACGGCGTACGCGTGGGTTGAATTCAGATTTTCCAAGGTCATCGACCTCTGCCTCAGCCCAGTCGAGGTATCTGTATGACTCGCCGTTGATCTCCGTAGACCAGTTATCAACATAGAGGGTTCGCTGCTTTCCATAGAAATAGAGGAAGATAGCAAGCGCGATGATCACGACTATGCATCCAAGTCTTACAAAGAATCTCAGGTCGAAGATTTCCTTTGCTGTCTTTCCCTTGATCATGCCTGTACCTCCTGTGCCTGTGCGAGCATCTTAGCAGACTCTGCCTTCTCTCTTCTTGTCCTGATCTCATAGAGAACGAGGGAGAGGGTGATGACTCCGTAAGATACGAATACACGGAAGAATTCTCCGATCTGTGCCTGCCCGATGAGGTTCTTTCCAGCCTGAGGCGTAAGGATGAACATCAGGTGGAAGAGAATGATTCCGAGGAACACATTCTTGATGGAAGCTCTCGAAACTGAAGCACCACCGACAAGAAGGGCTGCAATACTGAACATTCCTATCTGGGAATGCGAGTTGTATGTATTGAGCGTACCCATGTTCGAAAGGTAGATGATCATTCCGTATGCTGCGAAGACTGTTGATATCACGATAGCGAGGATTCTTGTCCTTTCGACCTTGATACCAGCCTCTCTTGCAACTTCCATATCCTGTCCGACAGCTCTCATGTCCTGACCGATCTTTGTCTTTCTGAACCAGATGATCACAACGCAGAGAAGGGCGATGAGGATTATCGTGAGAACAGGTATTCTAATCGGACCGAGGTTGATCTGCCAGAAATTATCGATACTTCTTCTGACGTTAATCAGGTCGATTGTATTCCTTACACCATATCCTCTAGGAAGTATTACCTGATCGGAATGGATAGGAATGACAGGGCCCATACCATAGAGAACGACAAGCTGGTAAACACCATTCATGAAGAATGAGATCATATAGCTTGTGATCATCTCACGGCCTCTTGCCATATTGAGCATCTTACCGCAGAACCAGCCGAGTATTACCGCTATAGGAGTTGCGATTATCGCAGCAAGGAGAAGTCCAGGAATACCTACGACATTCCAAGCTGTGATGAATACGATTCCGATCTGTCCGGCCATTGCTCCAAGTGTCATTCCGAAGTTCAGTCCCATTCCCGCCATGATAGGAATCAGGAGAGAGAGAACAAGGAAGCTGTTTCTTACGATTCTCGTGATAATCTGGTCGACAAGATATTCAGGAGAATATCCTGCGAGCGGATAGCATGCGACGCAGAGTACTACGAAGATGATTGGAACGATGTTGTTTGCAAGGAAATCCCTTGCGTCGAATTTCTTCTTTAGATCTGTACTCATCTTGAAGCCCCCGACTTTCTTGTCAGAGCGTAGAGAATCATACCGTTGGAAACGATGATTCTGAGAACCTCGGACATATCAGTATGAATCAGGGAGTTCATGACAGATGGAGTCATTGATACAATGCCCTGATAAAGTATTGTTCCGATGATAACGTTGGTGATATTCGCCTTGTTTACAGAAGCACCACCGATGAGGATGGCAGAGACTGCAGGCATAGCCATGTACATAGGACCCTGATAGAGCTGGATGAATCCATATCCCTGCTGATAGCAGAGGATTCCGAGCGCACCAAGCCATGTGGACATGATTACAGAGAGTGTTCTCTGTCTGTCGATGGAGATTCCGGAAGCGCGTGCGAATACAGGGTTTGATCCAACAGCTGTCATAGCAGTTCCCGTCTTTGTATGCAGGAATGCCCAGATAATGAAAGCGAAGATTCCGAAGAAGAGAATCTCACCAAGCGAAATCGAAAGCGAACCGATTCTGATTGAGAGGAAATCCCTCAGAACGTGGTAGTAGAAGCCTTCTGTCGAAATCGTTGTTCTCAGTCCTTCTCCTGTATAACCCCAGACCATTGTAGGTGAGGAATAGGGGAGGATGAGCCACATTATCGACATGAATGCGACTGATGAGAATCCTACATATGTCGCAATCATCATCTCGCTTCCTTTGACCTTGTTGAGAAGCTTTCCGTATCCCCATCCGAATATAAGTGCAAACGGAGTGGAATAGAGGATTGCGAGCAGGAAGGATACAGGACCTGTTATTCCTGTCTCGATTGCAAGTGTCGCTCCGAGAAGGCCTGAGATGATTCCGAGCGGAAGACCGAAGTTGAGACCACAGCCCGAGTGAATCATCGGAACCATTGCGAGAACCATTATCGAGTTCTGACCGAAGCGGCCCAATGTATCTGTAAGCGAAGCTCCAACGCTGATACCTGCAAAAGGCGCGATGATAAACAGGAGGAGCAGGAATCCCGTTATGATAAGCCTAGGAAGCCCGAATGACTTCGCAAGAGCCTTTATTCTTTCCATCATTTAGCCTCCTTCTTCGTTTTTCCGACCATGAGAATACCGAAATCCTCACTTGGTGTAGAAGCAGGAAGAATACCTGATACAGCACCATCTGTGATGATTGCGATTCTGTCACAGCACTGTCTCAGCTCCTCAAGCTCCGAGGAAATCATGACGATGGTTACGCCGTGCTTTCTGTTATATTCCTTCAAAGCCTGCAGAACGAGTGCCTTTGCTCCGATATCAATACCTCTGGTAGGCTCCGATACGAACATCAGCTTCGGTTCAAGAGCGAAGGATTTAGCAAGACATATCTTCTGCTGGTTTCCTCCTGAAAGCTCCTTTGCCTTCTGCTTTGAGGATGTGCACTTGATCTGGAGCTGCTTGATATATTTCTCAGTAACTTCCTCGATAGCACTCTGGTCACGCCACTTGATGAGTCCGCCAAGGTACTTCTTGAGGAATTTCTCGTGAATCTGCATTGCAGGGAATGCGATATTCCATTCAAGAGACTCGTCGAGAAGGAGACCTACGCCTCTTCTGTCCTCTGAAACGAATGCAAGCTCTGAATCGAGGCATGCGCGTGGATTATTGAGAGGAATTGTCTTTCCGTCGAATGTTACTGTGCCTCCAGCAGGGTAGAGTCCCATGATTCCGTTCGGAATTCCGAGCTTGCCCTGACCTGCAAGACCTCCGATGCCGAGGAACTCACCCTCATGCACTTCAAGGTTTACGTCCTTTACAGTTTCGCCAGGCATATCAACCCAGAGATTATTCACTGAAAGCACGACCTTGTCGGATATCTCACGGTCTTCACCTCTGTTCTGTGCAGAACCAGCTGAAACCTCTCTTCCGACCATCAGTCTTGCCATCTCATTGATTGATGTGGCTTTAGCGTCGAGGGAATTGATGATTCTTCCGTCGCGCATGACGATGACCTTGTCGCAGACATCAAGTATTTCCTGCAGACGGTGTGTGATGAAGATTACGGAGATACCCTGCTTCGAGAGATTCTCAATAGCCTTGAGAAGCATTTCTGCCTCTTTCTCCGTAAGAACAGCTGTAGGCTCGTCAAGAACGAGAAGCCTTATTGCACTTTTTGAGATTTCTCTTGATATTTCGGTGAACTGCTTATGTCCAACCGGCATTTCGGAAACAAGCATGTCCGGATCAAGGCTTACACCAAGCTTTGTTATTGCGTCGATTGCCTCTTTCTGGAGCTTTTTCCTGTCTATTGTATTTGCTCTGTCGCCGAATACGAGCGAGAGAACGCTTTTATTCTGTGGTTCGCGATTAAGAAGGATATTCTCTGCAGCTGTGAATCCCGGAAGCAGCGAGAATTCCTGGTGCACCATTCCGATTCCTGCCTTGAGGGCATCGAGAGGAGAGGTGAACTTAACTTCTTTTCCATCAATGAGGACCTTGCCCCCATAACCGCCAGTCTGATGTATGACATCCATGCCGAACAGGATATTCATGAGGGTGCTCTTTCCTGCACCGTTCTCACCAACGAGGCCTAGTACCTCGCCCTGTCCTAGCGTGAAGCTGACATCCTTTAGTACTGGGTTTCCATTGTATTCCTTGCTGACGCTCTGCATCTCTAGCAAGGGCTTTGTCATTTCACTCATTCTTTCCCTTTTACATGCAAAACAAAGGGGAGGTCAACCTCCCCTTATGTGGTTTAAGAGCAGGGAATCAGTTGAATTCCTTGCCTGTCATGCTGAAGCACCACTCTGGAACTTCAATATCTGTGTTGCCCATGTAATATCCTGGATTACCCATGATGTATGTATCCTGATATACAAGAACGAAGTTGTCGTAAGTTTCCTTAGTTGTTGCTTCTACGTAGTTTGAACCATTCCAGTTAGCACCTGGTGTGTAGTAAGAGAATGCTCTTCTGATGTTTCTGATAGAGTGGATATCATACTCCTCACCATTAGCTGCAGCTGTGCAAGCTTCCATTGCAAGGCGTCCGAGACCAGCTGTTGTTGTGTAACCATAGCTGTATGCCCATGTGCCAAAGCGTCCAGCACCGCCCTGCTCGTTGATAGCTGCCTCAACCTTTGCAAGGATTGCCGGGAAATCACCAGCTTCTGCTGAAAGGTCGATGCCGAGAGCTCCAGGATAACCCATGAGCGGAGAAGGAAGGTCAGCTTCTACGAAGTAGCCACCATAAGTAAGGAGCTGCTTGAGAAGAGGCTCTGTGTGAGCGTCGTTTGTACAGAAGAATGCTGTGTTCTCGCCGTACTGGTTAATCCATTCCGGTGTTCTCTCGAGGATGTACTGCTGTGCACCTGCGATACCTACGTC
>JADIMF010000101.1 GCA_017694915.1 Candidatus Ornithospirochaeta stercoravium | reverse complement strand
GCCTCGAGGTAAGCTTCAGCTTTTGCATATGCATCCTTCACAGCTTCCATTCTCGCTTCTCTGTATTCCTCACTCTTGTCTTTCTTGTCGAGAGTGACATCTGAAACCGTGATTCCATCGATCTTCATCAGCTCCTCATAGATGCTGCCGATGGAATCGAGATCCTTCGTCTTCACATCAACCGTCTGTGTAGCCCTCTGTCCTACAAGGACCTTCTCATCATCGATCCACTGGTACTCAGGTGATGCGGAGATGTAGGAAGTCGCGAGATCATCTTCCGTTATTCCGAAGGAATTCATCAGAATTGATACTGCTGTGTTTATCATCTCCGATGTCTTTATTCTTGCCTCATCCGTAGTCGCTTCGACAGATGATGCGGATATCTGGAAAGAAGCTGTATCAGGCTGCATGGTGACTTCAGCTCTTCCTGATACCGAAATAGTCGGGATATAGTCAGGGATATCAGCAGCGGAAACTGCTCCTAATGCCATGAATGCCACAAGCATTACTGCGAAAACTCTCTTCATTTTGTCCTCCGGTCATCATACTAGCAGTCAAAGCACTTCATTTAGGGAATATCTGATGGAGATGCTGTGGATTTCCTGCTATGCTTTTTCCCGGAGGCGGCAATGCAGACTTCTGTGGAATTCTCATCAGCGGATGTTCTTGAGGAGCATCTTTTCTCTGAAGCGGAAAGAAAGGCAAAGGAGAATATAAGGGTTTTCGGTGACAGGCGTGTTCTCATCGAAGGCGGTGGCTATATGAAAATATGGCTTGAGACACAGCCTATGGGCGGAGAGATGTACGCAAAGCGCGATACGGAAATCGCAATGAACAATGTACTTCTTTTCATGGAGAACGCGAATGAGAAGGGAAGGCTTCCCGGAAGCATAAAGTGCGAAGATGGGAAGGTAATACCGGAATTCAACAAATTCCAGGGATACTGCTTCCCGATTCATGCATTGAATCTCTATTACATCAATAAGGACAGGGATTACCTTGATTTCCTGAAGCGTACATTGGCTGCGTTCGATGATTACCTCTGGAAATACCGCGACAGCGATGGAGACGGTTGTCTTGAGACATGGTGCGTATTCGACACGGGAGAGGACAACACTCTGAGATTCGGTCCGGATGCGGAGAATTATGCAATAGGTGAGAAAGCACCAGAGGGCATGTCGATCCTTCCAGCAGCGTCCATGGATTTCATGAGTTATTCGTACTCCACAAGGGATGTGCTGTCGAGAATTGCAGCAATAGAGGGAAATGAGGAGGTTGAGAAACTCTGGAGGACAAAAGCTGAGGATGTAAAGTGCAAGATGCGCAATTACCTCTGGGATAATGAGAGAAGCGCGTTCTTCGACAGGGATAAAAACCATAATGTTCTTCCGACTCTTGCCCATAACACTCTCCGCTGCATGTACTGGGGAAGCATAGGTAAAAAGGATGCCGATGCCTTTGTCAGAAAGCACCTCCTCAATCCTGAGGAATTCTGGACGAAGATGCCTCTTCCATCAATTGCCGTGAACGACCCGCTTTTCAGGAATGTCACGGAGAACGCATGGTCAGGACAGTCTGAGGCTCTGACATACCAGAGAGCAATAAGAGCGCTTGAGAATTATGGTTATGATTATCTTGTACCGGTTCTTGGCAGAAAGCTGATGACAGCAATCGGTATGGATGGCGTGTTTGTACAGCAGTATGACCCGTTTACGATGAAGCCATCCCTTGCTGGCGAGCAGGATTCATATGGACCGGCAATTCTCTCCGTGCTGGAGTATATTGCTCATTCGCATGGCGTATATATAGAGCAGGACAGGATTTACTGGTGTAATGCAGAGGGAAGCTCCTCTGACTACACACAGCACTGGGGTGACAGAAGCTGTCGTATCGTAAGGAGCGGAGATAAGGCAGAGTGCTTCATTAATGATAAGAAGCTGTTCTCTCTGCCTATTCATAGTAAAGCAATAACAGACCTAGATGGGAATATAATTAAGCTTATCTATCTGTAATCTTCTCAGGCGTGCTGAGCATCGTGCGTATGTAATCCTCATAGGTTTCATCGCGTCGGATTCTATATATTCCGTCGTCGAGAATAAGGTACTCAGCATGCCTCAGCTTCGCGTTGTAGTTGAATCCCATCGAATGGCCATGAGCGCCGGTATCATGGATTACGATGTAGTCACCTTCATCGATTTCAGGAAGGGCTCTGTCCACTGCGAATTTATCATTGTTCTCGCAAAGCGATCCCGTGACATCGTAGATATGATCGTGCAGTACATCCTCCTTTCCCAGTACCGTGATGTGATGATAAGCGCCATACATTGCAGGCCTCATAAGATCAGCCATCGTGGCATCCAGTCCCACATAATCCTTGTATTTATGGGTGACATGTCTCACCTTCGAAACAAGATATCCATATGGTCCGGTAATACATCTGCCGCACTCGAATGAAAGCTTCAGAGGTGCGAGATTCTTTTTCTCGATCATCTCCTCATAAAGCTCATGTATTCTCTTTGATAGATGATCGAAGGAAATAGCGGTATCCTCCGGTCTGTAGGGGATTCCTATACCGCCTCCGAGATCTATTCTCTCTATCTTTATGCCGGTTTTATCGTGAATCTCGGCAACCAGAGAAAACAGCATTCTCGCAGTTTCAACGATATAGTCTTCCTCCAGCTCGTTTGATGCAACCATCGTATGAAGCATGAAGCGTTTTACTCCGTTATCTCTCGCGATTTCATAGCACTTTATGATATCGCGATGCGGAACTCCGTACTTTGCCTCAACAGGATTTCCTATGATTGCATTTCCCGTTCGCTCGGAGCCCGGGTTATAGCGGAAAGAAATGAGCTCAGGAAGCTTTCCACAGCTTCTTATCACATGGTCGATGTGCGTTATGTCGTCGAGATTCAGCACAGCACCAATTTCGTACGCTGCTCTGAATTCTTCATCCGCAGTATCATTCGAAGTGAACATGATCTTCTCGCCGCTTAGTCCTGCTTCCTTTGCAAGGAGAAGCTCAGGAAGCGATGAGCAGTCTGCGCCAAAGCCTGCGGATGCAAGAAGGCGCAGTATGTTCACATTCGGAAGTGCCTTAACGGCGAAGTAGTTTATGAATCCATCGGACCATGAGAATGCGGAAAGCATATTCTCCGCATTCTTTCTTATCGCTATTCCATCATAGATGTGGAACGGAGTGCCGTTTCTCTTCGCGAAATCAATAAGGGTGCTGCTTGCAAGAGGGAGCTTCTTCTCAGTCATCAGAGTTTCTCCTTCAGCGCTTCTACAGCTCTTTCTATGTCTTCTCTGTGTCCGTATGATGAGATTCTCACAAAGCCTTCACCGCAGTGTCCGAAGCCGGAGCCTGGTGTTACTGCGACATGTGCCTTCTCAAGAAGCAGATCGAAGAATTCCCAGCTTGAGAGTCCATCTGGGCATCTGAGCCAGATATATGGGCTATCCACTCCGCCATAGCTCTCCATTCCCAGTGATTTTATACCTTCAGCTATGATAGCAGCATTGCCTTTGTAGTAATTGACGAGTGACATGCATTCCTTTCTTCCAGCTCCCGAAAGGGCGGCAAGCCCTCCCGCCTGCGATATATTCGAGGCGCCATTGAAGAAGGTGCACTGCCTTCTGTTCCATATCCTGTGGAACGTGCCACGCGGTGCATTGTCCGATTCAAGGGCTTCCGGAACGATCGACCAGCCGAGACGTACTCCTGTGAATCCTGCGTTTTTGGAGAATGAACCGATTTCGATAGCGCAATCCTCGGCTCCCTCGATTTCATAGATGGAGTGGGGAATGCCCGGTGTGGAGATGTAATCGGAATAAGCGCTGTCGAAGATGATTACAGCCTTCTCCCTGTGAGCGTAATCGACAAAAGCCTTCAGCTGCTCCTTTGTTGCGACTGCTCCGGTTGGGTTGTTCGGAAAGCAGAGATAGATTATGTCCGCATGTTCCTTAGGCGGTGTCTGGACAAAGCCTGAAGCGGCATCGGACGGCATGTATACGATACCATTGTATGCCTCTCTCTTCGTGTCATAGCATCCTGTATGCCCTCCTGCTACAGAGGAATCGACATAAACAGGGTAGGAAGGGTCCTGCACGGCAGGAATCGATGAACGGGAGAATATCGACTGGATGTTCGCCGCATCGCTTTTTGCTCCATCTGAGATGAAGAATGAGGAAACGGGGAGATCTACCCCGTACTCATTTCTGTAATGGGCGGCTATAGCTTCCCTGAGTTCGGTATTACCTTGCTCATCACCATAACCTGTGTATGTTTTCCTATCGGAAAGAAGGTCTATTTCGTGGTGCATCGCCTCCGCGATTACCGGGGTTATGGCCTCTGTCGTGTTGCCTATGCTAAGTCTCAGCACATCCTCGCCAGGATTCTTTTCCTGCCATGCCCTTATTCTCCTTGCGACTTCAGGAAAGAGATAACCCGACTGAAGAAGAAGGAATTCCTCGCTTACTCTTGCCATTACACCCTCCCTTCTTTCACATCATCCATCATTCTGTCTATGCACTGGAAAAGCGCATTCCTGTGTTCTGATGATTCAAGAGGGCACATCGGAAGCCTGAATGATTCCCTGCACCATCCTGCATGCGCCATTGCTGTCTTGATCGGTATTGGGTTGGTTTCAACGAAGCAGAGCGAGAAGAAATCCCTGAACCAGCCTCCAAGTCTGTCAGCCTCATCCCAGTTTCCCTCCATTGCGCTGTGAACCATTCTCACCATCTCACGGGGGAAAAGGTTCGAGGCAACGGAAATGACACCATCTCCTCCTGCTTTAATAAGATCAAGCGCGAGATTGTCATCGCCTGAAAGCACCGAGAAATCATCATCGGTTCCTTCAATGACATCCTTCATCTGATCAAGAGAGCCGGAAGCTTCCTTTACTGCCACGATGTTGGTGCACTCATTCTCAAGTCTGATGAGCGTTTCAGTCTCGAGATTAACGCCTGTACGGCCTTTGATGTTGTAGAGGATGCATGGAATCTTCACTGAATCTGCAATCGCTTTGAAATGGAGGAAAAGTCCCTTCTGGGTTGGCTTGTTGTAATAAGGATTAACAAGAAGGACCGCGTCCGCTCCTGAATCCTCCGCATGCTGCGAAAGCCTTATTGCCTCTGTTGTAGCGTTTGATCCCGTTCCGGCGATTACTGGCACGCGTCCAGCTGCATATTTGATTGTCTGTGCAATAACCCTGTCATGTTCCTCATGGGAAAGGGTAGGGCTTTCACCTGTAGTTCCGCACGGAACAAGACCATCGATTCCACTCTCGATTTGCTCGTTGACGATTCTCTCAAGAGCCTGGTAATCGACAGTCCCGATATCAGTAAATGGTGTTATAAGCGCTGTGTATACGCCATTGAATCTATGCATTTTCTCCTCCGATAAGCGATGATACGAAATCATCCATTGTGTATATTCCTGAATTCTGCTTCACAAGCCATTCCGCAGCTTTCACAGCACCGGAGGCGAACCCCTCACGGCTTCTGGCTGTATGAGTTATCTCAATCGTGTCGGCACTCCCATCAATCGTGACAGTATGAATGCCCGGAACATATCCTACGCGTTCAGATGTAATGCCGATTGCATTCTCATCGATCTTTCCCCCGCTGTATTGCACGATTCTCTCCTTCCTGTCTATCTCATCAAGAAGACAGCTGGCAGTCATCATAGCAGTCCCGGAAGGAGCGTCCTTCTTCGCCCTGTGATGTACTTCCCTTACAGCGACATCATACGTAGGTATGTTGTTTATGATTGCTCCGGCTTTCCTCACTATCTCCAGAAATACGGCAACGCCGATTGAGAAGTTCCCGGAGTAGATGAGCTTCATGCCGCTTGCCGTTACGAGTTTTTCGGCATCTGGAAGCTTTTCGAGCCATCCTGTCGTACCTATAACGGCAGGAAGGGAAAGAGATGCGTATCTTTCGATGTTGCTATATGCGCTGTCCGGTGCGGTGAAGTCGATCGCCACATCCGCCCCGTTTATTGTTTCATTGTTTATTTCCCTTCCTGTTATATTCTTATCATCAGATAAAGGATCAATAATCGCACATATTTCATGCCTTCCGGATTCTTTGATGGCTGCTTCAATCATATGCCCCATCTTTCCATATCCGACTATTGCGATTCTCATATCGAAACTCCTTGATTATATCTATCAAAAATTAAAACATAGTGTCAATATATTAACATAATGTTATTAAAATAACATAATTGGATTCTCTTCATTTTCATTGCATATTCTTGAAAAGCACTTCAGAATGTTCGGTAGATTGAGGTGATCAGATGTCATTATTCCGTATTGGCATAATTGGAATGGGAACCATTTCTCATGCACATATCGAGGCGGTTTCAGAGCTCGAGGATGTCAGCGTTGTTGCTGTTTCAGATATTAAGGACCGTGAGGCACTGGATATCCCGGAAGGTGCTTCTTTTTTCAGCGATTACAGGAAGATGATCGATACGGTGTCTCTTGATGCTGTTCATATCTGTCTGCCGCATTATCTCCATAAGGAAGCTTCGGAATATGCTGCATCACATGGTGTGAACGTACTATGTGAAAAACCAGTTGCTATGAACAGGAAAGAGGCTGAGAGCATGGCTTCCCTTCAGGACAGATATGGTGTTACGGTCGCTGTCTGTTTCCAGAATAGATGGAACAACACGTTCCGTACTCTGCTGGATATTTCTAAAAGCGAACGGGAAGGAAAGCTTCTGGGAATAAAAGGCGAGCTTGCCTGGGCTCGCGATGAATCATATTACAGTGCGGCTCCCTGGCGTGGACAGATGAAGTATGCAGGTGGCGGCTGCCTTATAAATCAGGCTATTCACACGCTTGATGAGGTCATGATGCTCGGTGGCAGTGTCAGGAGTGTAAAAGGTGTTGTGGCAAATATAAGGGATCTTGGAATCGAGGTTGAAGATACTGCTACGGCGAATATTGATTTCGAAAACGGTGCCAGGGCTGTAATACTTGTGACTAATGCCAATACCATCAATTCATCTGTTGAGATTGAAGCGGCGTTCGAGAAGTCGATTTATACAATCAAGGATTACAAACTGTACAGGGCAGATGCTTTCAATCCGATAAACAAGGAGCTTGTAGTAACCGATGAGCTGAGAGTAGGCGGGAAATCATATTACGGGGCAGGGCATAGGGCTCTTATAAAGGATTTCTATTCGTATCTCAGAGATGGAAGCGGAACTGTTGTCTCCGTATCCGAAGCTTCTCAGTCAGTGAAGCTCATTGACGCGATAAGGCTTTCCTCAGAAGAGGGCAGAGCTATAGAGTGGAGCAGCTTATGATCTCTCTTCATAATGATTATGTATCGCTCAGAGCAGATGAGCATGATGGCATGACGGTTGTTTCCCTGAAGTTTAAAGGGATGGAGACTGTCCTATATGATGATGAGAGAAGGAAGAGAGGCGCTACATATGGTATTCCTATTCTCTTCCCGACTCCGAACCGTATCAGCGGAGGAGAGTTCACATTTAACGGTAAGTGCATAAAAGGCGAGATGCACGGCGCTTTGCGTCATGCCGCATTCAGGATAACGTCTCAGTCAGAGACTTCCGTGGAAGGTGAGGTGCCGTTCTCCGCACTTGGTGAAACCTTCCCTTATGATGGCAGGATAAAACTCTCTCTTCATATCGAAGGAACTGCAGTAATCTGGGATTTCTCAGTCATCAACGAAGGTGATGAGCCTCTTGCGTTCGGTCTTGCGCTCCATCCTTTCTTCAGGAAAACAGCTGGCATGAGATTCTCATCTTCTCTGGATTATGAGATGGTCTCAGATGATGAGAAGATCCCGACAGGCGAGTGTCTCGAGACAGATTTCGGAAAAGAGAAGGATGTACAGTCCATCGATACAGATACCGTTTTCTTCTCTGACAGTGCTATCAGAAGCGTTCTATCATCCCCCGATTACTCTATTGAGATTGCAGGTAGCGATGAATTCAATCACGTTGTCGTCTATACATCTCCTGAACGTCCCTTCGTGTGCGTTGAGCCGCAGACATGCTCAACAGATGCTCATAATCTTTACAGTAAGGGATATGAGAAGGAATCTGGTCTCATAATAGTTCCAGACAAGGCTTCTCATAGTTTCTCTGCAGTGATTTCATTCAAATAAGAAATGGAGGCGTCTGCCTCCATTCATCATGCAATCCTTGGTTTTCTTTTCTCGTTGTAGATATCGCCTTTGAAGTAGTAGACGATGAATAGCACTGATGTGACAATCCATGAGAAAGGATAGGAGGCAAGGACTCCGAGGATTGTCGGATTGATATAAGGAACGACGAATATCCATATCATCCTGAGAACACAGATTCCGACAACTGATATGAGGGTAGGGATAAGTGATTTTCCTGCGCCCCTTATCGCTCCTGAAAGCAGTTCTATCGCAATGTATGTGATGTACCATGGGACGATGTATCTCATCATCGAGACACCGATGCTGAGAACCTCTGAATCGGTTGTGAAGAGCATCAGGCCGAATTCTCCGACAGCGAAGTATCCTGCTTCTATTACGAATGTGGATACAGCGCCCATGAGAAGTACCGTACGGACGCCTTTCTTTGCCCTGTCGATTTTTCCTGCACCGTAGTTCTGTCCGACGAACGTCGTGATGGCTATTCCGAACGCGTTGATGAACATCCAGAATATCTGATCAAGTTTTGACCATGCTGCCCATGCTGCCGCGGTATCTGTCCCGAATCCGTTGATTGAAGCCTGGATTATGAGATTGGAAATCGTATACATGATGGACTGTATTCCTGCAGGGAATCCTATCATGAGCATCTGTTTAAGGAGCTTGCCTTCAAATGCGATTTTTCTTATCTGGAGCTTTGCCGAATCCTTTCTCCTCATAAGCGTCCAGAAGATGAGGACAACAGAGACTATCTGGGATATCACCGTTGCAATCGCGGCTCCTTCAACACCCATTCCTATTCCTCCGACGAAGAGGATATCGAGGATGATGTTAGTCACACAGCTGATGAGAAGGAAGTAGAAAGGCGTGCGGCTGTCGCCCATAGCGCGGAAAATCGCAGCACCCATGTTGTATATGACGATCGGGATTCCGCCGAGGAAGTAGATATGCATGTATGTGATAGCAAGCGGCAGGACATCGTCAGGTGTTCCGATAAGCCTCAGGAGAGGTTCGGTGCATGCATAACCGATGATTGTTATTATGACACCGGCAGCGAGGGCCAGAGCCATGGAGGTGTGTATTGATTGTGATACTCGTTCCTCGTTCTTCGCGCCGAAATGCTGCGATATTACGACAGTTGCTCCCGATGCGAGACCTGTGAAGAAACCTATCAGCAGATTGATAGCTGTTCCTGTACCGCCACCGACTGCTGCAAGCGCCTCTTTCCCGAGGAATTGTCCTACGATGATTGCATCAGCTGTGTTATACAGCTGCTGGAAGAAAGTACCGAAAAGAATAGGGAAGAAGAATGCAAGAAGCTGCTTCCAGATGACTCCTTCGGTAATGCTGTTTGATCCTGTAATCTCTGCTTTCACATGGCGAGGATAGCATGCAAAATTCCTTATGAGAAGAGGGATTTTGTGAAGAGAAATCCCGTCCTGTTTCCAAGACGGGATCCTGTCATTTTTCCTCTATTTCGCTTTCTTTCGTTCTGGTCTTCACAAGAAGCTCGGTCTTGAGATTCCTCAGCTTCTCGGAAAGCGAGACTTTGTAGATATGCGGGTTGATTATCCTCTTGTAGGATTTGTCGAAAGCTGCAAGCTTTTCTGCGGATTCCTTCTGTGTATCCTTCAGATCCTTATGCTCTGTGATGCGTCTGCCATCCTCCATCATCTTCTTGAGCATTGGAGTGAAAGAAGCGTATCTGTCTTTCTTCATCACGAAGAAATCAGCAGTAGAGAACGGATGATAGAATGTTATGTTCCTTCCTTTCTCGATTGTCTCATCTGCAAGTGCGATGAGATCTGCAAGCGCGTTTCCTTCCTTGTCGAAGAATCTGTAAACCTGCTTTATTCCAGGGTTCGTTGTCTTCTCATAGCTGTTGGAAACCTTGAGGCATGGGACCATCTCTCCATCAACTTCCTTTGCAGAGAGCTTATAGACGCCATTAAGCGATGCCTGATTACCACCCGTTACAAGATGCGTACCGATTCCCCAGCTGTCTATCGGGGCTCCATCTGATACAAGGCTTCTGATGATTTCCTCCGTAAGATCATTTGAGACGCAGATTGTCGCATCTTCAAGTCCTGCTTCATCGAGCTTTGCTCTTATTGCCTTCGTGAGGTAGGAGAGGTCTCCTGAGTCAATCCTGACTCCGATTCTCTTTCCCTTAGCCTTCTGCTCGAGTCCGATCTTTATTGCGGCCTCTATACCGGAACCGAGTGTATCGTATGTGTCGATTAGGAGAATACCGTTATCGGGATAGATCTCGACGAACTTCCTGAAAGCCTCTTCCTCTGTTGGATAGCTCATTATCCATGAGTGTGCCATTGTACCTGCAACAGGAATTCCGTATTTCTTCCCTGCAAATGTGTTGCTCGTGGATTTCGTTCCGCCTATGAAGGACGCACGGGATGCGGAGTGCGCTCCATCCTCGCCCTGTGCTCTTCTCAGTCCGAATTCCATGATGCTTCCATGTCCCTTCGTAGCCAGCGTCATCCTTGATGCCTTCGTTGCGATAAGAGTCTGGAAATTGACGGTGTTGAGAATCATCGTCTCGACAAGCTGTGCATCCATCAGGTCGCTTTCGATTCTTATGAGAGGTTCTCCGGGGAACGCTGGAGTTCCTTCCTCGAAAGCATAGACATCACCGTGGAAGCGGTATGTCCTGAGGTATTCGAGGAAGCTCTTGTCGAAGATTCCAAGCGATGAGAGGTAATCGATGTCATCGGATGAGAATGAAAGCCCCTCGAGCTTATCGACAAGCTCCTCGATTCCAGTGAAGATTGTATACCCTCCCTGGAACGGGTTATTCCTGTAAAACATATCGAATACAGCCTTGGAATCATGCTTCTCAAGGTAGTATCCCTGCATCATCGTCAATTCATAAAAGTCGGTAAGAAGAGCGCTTTTTGACATATTTCAGACCTTTTCTATCTTGTCAAATCCACAGTATGGAACAAGTGAAGACGGAATCGTTACAGATCCATCCTCATTCTGGTAATTCTCAAGGATTGCTACAATTGCACGAGAAAGCGCGACTGCTGTTCCATTGAGCATATGAACGAACTTCGGCTTTCCGTCATCATCGCGGTAGCGGATGTTGAGCGATCTTGCCTGATAATCCGTGCAGTTGGATGTTGATGTCACCTCACCATACTCACCATCATCGCCGCGGCCTGGCATCCATGCTTCGATATCGAACTTGCGGTATGCAGGTGCTCCGAGATCTCCTGTTGCTGTATCAACAACGCGGTAGGGAAGTCCGAGTCCCTGGAAAATCTCCTCCTCGATGGAGAGGATTTCCTTGTGGTATGCATCGCTTTCCTCTGGAAGACAGTAGATGAACATCTCAAGCTTGGAGAACTGATGAACCCTGTAAAGTCCCTTCGAATACTGTCCAGCTCCCCCGGCCTCTCTTCTGAAGCAGTGTGAGAGACCTGTCATCTTTATAGGAAGCTTCTCCTTCGGGATGATTTCTCCGGAGTAGTAGCCGCCGAGTGTTATCTCCGCAGTTCCTACAAGACATGTTCCTGTTCCTTCGATTGTATAGATGTTCGACTCAGCTCCGCGTGGATTGAATCCGATTCCGTTGAGGATTTCCTCCTTCGCGATATCTGGAGTGATGAACGGAGTGAAACCATGCTTGAGCACTATATCCATTGCATAGCGCTCAAGAGCCATCTGAAGGATGACTCCCTTATTCTTGATGTAATAGAACTTCTGTCCGGCAACCTTTGCGCCGTTATCGAAATCGAGTATGTCGAGAGCCTCACCAAGCTGGACATGGTCCTTTGCCTTGAATGAGAACTTTGTAGGCTCTCCCCAGAACTTCACTGCAAGGCTGTCCTTGTCTTCTTTACCGACAGGAGCCTCCGGGTGTGCATAGTTAGGAATGGTTCTGGCTTCTTCCATGAATTTCTTGTCGATCTCTGCATATTCAGCTTCGGCTTCTGCAAGTTCTTCCTTTATTGCCTTTCCTTCCTGGATAAGCACCTGTCTCTCTTCCGGAGTGAGCTTTGCCTTCATCTTCTGGGCATTCTCATTCCTCTTTGCCCTCAGTGCTTCTGTCTTCTGCATTATCTCCGATCTCTTTTCCTGATCGGCTGCAATCGTCTCCAGATCGACATTCATGTATCTGTTCTGGATGTTCTCTTTTATCTCATCATAACGGGTTCTGAGATCTTTAAGGTCAATCATCTTTATCTTTCTCCATAGCGTGCCTTGTTCTCGAGCTCTACGCTCTTTGCGGCAGCGCTTCCAACAGCTTTGATTATCGCAGAGGCAAAGCCCCTGTCCTGAAGGGCCCTTATCCCTTCTATAGTTGTACCAGCGGCAGAACATACCCTGGTTTCAAGTTCAATTGCGTTTGTGCCGGATTCCTTCTGAAGCGCAGCTGCGCTTTCAGCTGTATCGGAGACAATCTTCAATGCCTCAGGGTAGGGAATACCTTCCCTTACTCCGGCCATTGCCATCTGGTGCATCATCTCGAAATAGAACGCGATTCCCGATCCTGATATACCGATGAATGCGGGGAACAAAGACTCAGGCAGGAAATATGCGGTTCCGAAGGATGAGGCTATTGCAAATGCAAGATCCCTTTCCTCTGTGGACACACTGTCTCCTGCGGCAATAGCAGTGACTGATTTCCTTGCCTTTGCCGCGATATTCGGCATGAATCTGATGACATTGCCGGATCCGAGGTGATCTTCCAGTACTGATAGGGGAACACCTGCAGCGATTGATATCCAGAGCCTTGTATCAACTTCTCTCAGCGCATCATAAAGCGAAGGAAGCACCTGCGGCTTCACTGCGATGATTATCGCGTCGCTGCCGGAAGTCATCTCAAGAGATGAGAGAACGCGGATGTTCTCATTCTGTTCCCTCAGCGCTTCGGCTTTCTCCTGGACGCTGTCATAGACTTCGGTATCAAAGCCAGCGGATGAGAGGGCGGATGCAATCGCTCCTCCCATGTTTCCTGTGCCTATTATGGATATCCTCATACTCCGTCTCCTCCCCAGATTGTCTCGAATCCTGGGTATCCAAGCTGTCTGTAGTATTCATATGCGGCAATGGCCACACTATTTGAGAGATTAAGGCTTCTCACTCCGCTTTTCATTGGAATTCGAAGAACCCTGTCATGCTCCCTTTCAATCGTCTCATCATCGAATCCGGTGCTTTCAGGACCGAAGATAAGGAAAGTATCCTTATCGTCCTTATACTCGATTTCAGAGAAAAGATGCTGACCTCTTTTTGAAAAGAAATAGACATATGCATCCGATGCTTCCTGAAGAAGTTCATCAAGTGAGTCATGCACTGAAATGGATAGCTTATCCCAATAGTCGAGGCCTGCATGCCTTACTGCCTTCTCGGAGATATCGAAACCGAGGGGACGGATAAGATGCAGGCGCGAACCTGTTACAGCACAAGTCCGTGCGATGTTCCCCGTATTCTGCGGTATCTCAGGATGGAAAAGGCAGAGATTTAGCATGCTGAAAGGTTATCACCATAGAAAAAGGGTTTCAAGGCAGTGTACTGGCTGAAGGGACATCATTCCTCCTTCAGATTCCTTGCCTTTACGAGTTTCGAGCCTTTTTTCTTCAGCTCTATTATCGTTTTCTCAAGCTTTCTTTCCTTTTCTTCCTTTTCGGAGAAGAAATCCTGCTGTTCAACATCATTGCCGTCATAGATGCTCTGGAGGGCAACGCCTATCAGCCTTACGCCACTCCCGTTGTATTTTGACCTGAGAAGTTCTCTTGAGATGTTATAGACATCTATTGAGGAATATATCGGCTTAACAGGTGTTGTCTGTATGCTTATTGTCGTGAAGTCGCCATATCTGAGCTTTATTGAGACGGAGCGGGGTACTTTCTTCTCATCTAGAGCTCTGAACATCACTTCCTGTGACATTTC
>JADIMF010000100.1 GCA_017694915.1 Candidatus Ornithospirochaeta stercoravium | reverse complement strand
TTCTGCTTCTGTGATCAGGTCATGGATTTCTGCCGATGTGCAACCGGGTAGGGTAAAGATGGAGTTAGGCTGGTAATCGGAAAAAGAAGCCTTGCCTCTCCCTTTGATATCAAGACGTCTGATGACGCTCTCGGCACTCATTCCTTCAGGATCCTTGAATATCTCTCCTGAGAAGCGGCGACATGGTGGAATGAACATAAGCTCAACGTATTTCTCCTTCCTCCTCCTCGCTTCTGCGGAGGCTCTGGAAGGATTAAGCTGCAGTGCGATTGACACGATTATGCCGTCTATGCCGAATGAGCTCTGCTGTTTTCTGAAATAGTCATGGTAGAAGGGTCTCCTGAAATATCTGCCATCGAATGATAGGTAATCGGCATAGAAGAATACATCTGATATCGATCTGCCATTTGAGGAGGCGTTGACGGAAACAGCTCCACCGATTGTTCCCGGAATGCCCCCCAGTTCCTCTAGTCCTATCAGATTGTGGTCGATTGCCTGATTGATGATGTTGTCCAGAGGTTCTCCAGGAGCCGCTTCCACAAGATTGCCCTTGATTGTGATGCCCTTGATACTTGATGTGCATATGACAAGCCCTGGTATTCCCTTTTCTGACACGAGTATATGTGTCCCAGAGCCTATGACCGTGACGTTCAGATTCTTCTTGTATGCGATCTCCAGCACATTGAGGCATTCCTCTATCGATCTTGGCTCTGCGTAATATTCAGCATTCCCTCCGGTATAGAACGAGGAGTGATTCTTCATGCTTACGCTTTCAGCGATGACTATGCTGCCGAGCCTTGGTCTGATTGACGCCATGGGATTGATTATAACACTTCTTGAGGAAAAGTATTGATTCGGCATATTATCTTGAAAAAAGGCAGGAGGGCATTATGAGACTGTACAATACAATGTCGAGAAGCATCGAAGAATTCGTTCCTATAAATGAAGGAAAGGTTTCGATGTACTGCTGTGGACCTACTGTTTATAACTATGCGCATATAGGCAATCTCCGTACATATATTTTCGAGGATCTTCTGCGCCGCACGCTTCGCCGTTCCGGATATGATGTGAAGCACGTCATGAACATAACTGACGTGGGACATCTGACAGGAGATGGTGATGACGGCGAGGACAAGATGGAGAAGAGCGCACGTGAAACAGGGCGCACTGTCTGGGATATAGCTGAATTCTATATGAAGGCATTCTTCAGGGATGAAGAGGCCTTGAATATTGAACGCCCTGACATCATATGCCGTGCTACTGAGCATATCGATGACATGATCAATCTTATAAAGAGACTTGAGGAGGGGGGGCACACATACATCTCAGGCGGAAATGTCTATTTCTCGATAGATTCGATTTCTGATTATGGAAAGCTTGCCCGCCTGAATCTTGATGATCTTAAAAGCGGTGCCAGAATTGAGGTCGATTCAAATAAGAAGAACCCGAAGGATTTCGTGCTTTGGTTCACGAATTCCAAATTCAAGGATCAGGCAATGATGTGGGATTCTCCATGGGGAAGAGGATACCCCGGCTGGCATATAGAATGCTCTGCGATGTCGATGAAGTATCTCGGGGAGCACTTTGATATCCACTGCGGAGGCATCGATGCTATCCCTGTTCATCATACGAACGAGATTGCACAGTCAGAGGCAGCTACAGGAAAGACATGGGTCAATTATTGGTGCCATGGAGAATTCCTTCTGATGGGCAATGCCAAGATGTCGAAATCATCAGGAAGCTTCGTTACCCTTCCTGTGCTTGAGGGCGAGGGATACGATGCCCTTGATTATCGTTATTTCTGCCTGACAGGACATTACAGAAGCCAGCTGAGATTCTCCTATGAGGCTCTGGATGCGGCTCGTTCTGCAAGAAAGGGAATAATGGAAAGAATCGCAGACGCGAAGAGCGAAGGCCCTGCTGCCACAGATCCGTCGGAGAAGGCAAGGGAGTATATGGCGGCATTTGATGAAGCAATGGAAAATGATCTGAATGCACCTAAGGCCCTTTCGATTCTCTGGCAGATGCTCAAGGATAACGGGCTGTCTTCTTCTGACAAGCTTGCCGCTGCATACCATATGGATGGAATCCTGGGACTTGGTCTCGATAAGGCGGAGAAGAAGGAAGAAACACTCGATGCAGAGCTGCAGGCGCTTCTCGATGAGCGTACAGCCGCTAAGAAGGCGAAGGATTACAAGAAAGCGGATGAGATAAGGGATAAGCTTCTTTCCATGGGATATGCCGTGAAGGATACCCCTGCTGGCCCTGTTCTCCAGAAAATGTAACCTTCGGAAATTTCAGGTGTTAAAGAGATGGAGATAAGAAGCACTGACCGCGATGATTTCAGGCGGATTTACGATGCAGATTATCATCTGATAATCCAGGTGATAATGCATATCGTATATAACCCTGAGATTGCCGAGGATCTGACGCAGGAGACTTTTGAAAGGTTTTATGTGAAGAACATGACCTTCCCAAGTGAGGATGATGCTAAATACTGGCTTCTGCGTGTTGCCAAGAATCTTGCGCTGAATCATATAAGGCATTCGAAGCGTGAGACTGAGATAGTTGAGAAGGTAAGGCATATGCCTTCGCAGACTATCGATGAAAGAGATGGTGCGAAAGCCGCTATAGAGGCAGAGAACAGGAGAGAGGTGAAAGCCGCAATCCAGTCTCTACCGGAGAACCTGAGGATGGTGATCCAGCTGAAGGAGTATTCCGGTCTTGATTATAAGGCTATAGCGAAGGTGCTTGGAATCTCTGAGACGAATGTAAAGGTCAGAGTCTTCAGAGCGAGGAAAAAGCTTGAAGAGGCTCTATCGACGGAGGAAAGAGATGTGTATTGATTCACAGATGCTCTCAGCTTATCTTGATGGTGAGCTTCCAGAGCCATACAGAACGCAGGTAATGGAGCATCTTGAGCATTGCTCTGCATGTCAGAAGCATCTGGACGATATGAAAAAGCTTTCTGAGCGTATAAAGAGCGCTGATTATTCCGATGATGTGCTTCTGCGCAGCAAAGACAGGATATTCGATCTTCTGGATAAGAAATACTTCGAGAACGGAAAGAAGGTAAGCTTCATCCGCCGTCGTCTTGAGGTTTCCCTTCCTGGGCTTATCACAGCTGCTGCAGCGGTTGTATTCATATTCATCGGTGGTTTCATGTTCTTCGGTACATCGACTGAGCAGACTGAGGATATCCTGCCTTCTTTTGCTCTTCAGGCCGATA
Organism: Candidatus Ornithospirochaeta stercoravium; assembly: GCA_017694915.1. GTDB lineage: Bacteria > Spirochaetota > Spirochaetia > Sphaerochaetales > Sphaerochaetaceae > Ornithospirochaeta > Ornithospirochaeta stercoravium. The sequence continues at coordinate 421 of JADIMF010000100.1, read as the reverse complement.
GCAGCAATGTACGCTTTGTATCGGATTCGAGTGGCCTTGAGAATTATACTCTTGAGGAAATCCTCAAGTATCTTGATAGTAAGGGATACAATGTCGACATCTCGATCAAGGGGCTTACTCCGCTTGATACATCGTCGCCAGATGCTGAGAATGCTGAATGAATAGCCATTAGGGATGAGAATAATGCTGTTTCAGAGGCAAATGCTTTGAAGCAGCATTTTATTTGACGTCTTGCTCTGGTTTTGCTTATGGAAATGTGTGAACCTTCACTCAGTCTACATATAGCTTGTCTAGACGCTGATTTGTTAACGTGAGATACTCCTATTATGAAATTATCCGCAAGAAAACTGTTTTCCATTCTATTGATATTTTTATTTTCACTGACCTCCGTTTCCTTATCTGCTGCGGATAGCGATGGGAC
>JADIMF010000099.1 GCA_017694915.1 Candidatus Ornithospirochaeta stercoravium | reverse complement strand
AGAGTGTACCAGTATTCATTCTCCTCATAAGGTCTTATGCCTGGTGATGGATTCTTCTTTATGAATCCATTCGCGATATTCGGAGTCATCTTGTTATAGAAGGAAAGATACAGGTTGCCATCCTGTTCATGGAATACATACCGTACATCTGATTCTGCTGTGAAACCGAGGGCGACGGAGGCTACGAATGTTCTTATTTCATCCCCTGTTTCCGTCTCTGCAGGTTTTACATATTTGATTTTCGATGGTGTCATGCTTCCGGTGTTCCACTTGCTGTTTGTCCATTTGTAGGCTTCGGGAGTATTCCTGTATTTCATATCATCAAGAGATGGTTCTCCCGCATCTACAAGAGGAGCGATTCTTATTTCCTCAGGGCCATATCCCTCGGGGAAAGCAGAATCTTCAGGATCAAGATATATGTAATAGCGGTAATTGGAAGAAACGGGCGTTTCTACTGCATAAAGGACAAAAGGCTCTGATTCCGATCCATCTGCCGCAGTCCATCTGTATTTTCCGGCAAATGAATCTGTTGTTATATTGCAGGGCTCAGCAATTATTTCTCCTTCATATATAAGGGTGAGGGAATAGTCAGAGAGACTTTCGAGTCCGGAGATGATCAGCGTCGCTGTGTTCTTCGATGCTTTTATCTCGCTTATGTATCCTCCGCCAGCTATTGATAGCAATGAGAGATCTGAGGAGTCAGGGTAGGAGATGGTCAGAATAGCAGACTGCTGCCTTGCTTCAGTATTCAGTATTTCAAAGGAAACAGGCGGTTCCTCCGTTATCTGTCCTGGGATTTCAGCTTCAGGAAGATTTCTTTCCTCTGCTTGTGAAGTTTCCTCCACGATGATTATCACAGGGGCTGTTTTCTCAGCAATCACACCTTCATTTACGGCATCTTCTCCGTTTGTTGCACAGGAAAACAGAAGAAGGGAAATCATGATAATGGAAAGAAAACAGCAGCGGTTCATAAACTCCTCCTGATAATGATTCTACCTTATGTTCTGAAATCCGCTATCATCACAGATTGCCCTGTCTGTCGAAAAAGGCCGTCAGGATTATGTTTCCCGACGGCCTGCAGAGCTAGGTATTATGATTATTTGACTACAATGTTAACAAGTTTTCCAGGAATTACGATTTCCTTTACTATTGTCTTTCCTTCCGTCCAGCTCAGGATTTTCTCGCTCTTCTTTGCAGCTTCAAGCATCTCGTCCTTTGATGCATTCCTTGAAAGCTGGAGCTTATCCCTTACCTTGCCATTGACCTGAACGACAATCTCAATCTCATCATCCACAGTCTTTGCCTCATCATATTCCGGCCATGCTTCTTTTGAGACCGAAGGCTCATGTCCGAGCATTACCCAGAGTTCCTCTGCAAGATGCGGTGTATATGGAGAGAGAAGCAAAGTAAGTATCTCAAGTGCTTTCTTCGGAACTTCTTCAAGCCTGTTGAGCTCGTTCACATAGACCATCATCTGGCTTATTGCCGTATTGAAAGCAAGTGTTTCTGTGTCCTCTGTTACCTTCTTGATAGTCTTGTTCATGAGCTTGTCGAGATCTGCAGAAAGAGGTGCATCGACAATCTTCTTCTCCGTTGAGATTCTCCAGATCCTGTCGAGGAAGCGATAGACACCGATGAATCCATTTGTTGCCCATGGCTTGGACTCTCTCAGAGGTCCCATGAACATCTCATACATTCTTACGCTGTCCGCGCCATAGTTCTTGATGAAGTCATCCGGATTGATGACATTCTTAAGAGACTTGGACATCTTTGCGATGACCTGAGTCAGTTCTTCACCCGTTTCCTTATCGAAGTACTTTCCATCCTTCTCTTCCACAAGATCTACAGGAACAAGGCTCTTGTTAGCCTTCTGGTATGCAAAGGATGTGATCATGCCCTGATTTACAAGCGCATGGAATGGCTCATCTGTGGAAACAAGTCCCAGATCATAGAGGACTTTGTGCCAGAACCTGGAGTAGAGGAGGTGAAGAACGGCATGCTCTGCGCCTCCTACATAGAGATCTACCGGCATCCAGTATTTTTCCTTCTCAGGATCTATGAAGGCTTTATCGTTATGTGGATCGATATACCTCAGGTAATACCAGCAGGAACCTGCCCACTGAGGCATTGTGTTAGTTTCGCGTTTTGCATCTCCTCCGCATTTCGGGCATTTGCAGTTTACCCAGGAATCAACATTGGCAAGAGGGGACTCACCTGTTCCTGTTGGTTCGTACTTGTCGACCTCTGGGAGGGTAAGCGGAAGCTCCTCTTCCGGAACAAGCACTGTTCCACACTTAGGACAGTGGATGAGAGGTATCGGCTCGCCCCAGTAGCGCTGGCGTGAGAATACCCAGTCACGGAGCTTGTAGTTGATGGCCTTGTGTCCATAACCGTTCTTCTCGAGGAACTCAAGCATCTTGTTGATGGCATCTTCCTTGTTAAGACCATCAAGCCACTCTGAATTGACGTGGATACCATCCTCTGTCCAGGCTTCCTTCTGTACATCTACCTCACCCTTGAGGACTTCGATGATAGGAAGACCGAATTTCTTTGCGAATTCCCAGTCTCTTGTATCATGAGCAGGAACAGCCATGATAGCACCGGTACCGTAGCTGATGAGTACATAATCTGCGATCCAGATAGGAATCTTCTTTCCATTTACTGGATTGATGGCATATGAACCGGAGAATACACCAGTCTTCTCCTTTGCAAGATCCGTTCTCTCAAGATCTGACTTGTGCTTCACTTCATCAAGATACTTCTCGACAGCTTCTTTCTGTTCCGGTGTTGTGAGCTTGGGAACAAGAGGATGCTCCGGGGCGATTACCATGTAGGTCGCTCCGAAAAGCGTATCGCATCTTGTTGTGTATACCTCAAGCTTGTCACCAGTCGATTCAACAGTGAAGAAGACTGCAGCTCCTTCAGATCTTCCGATCCAGTTGCGCTGCATTGACTTTACGGATTCAGGCCAGTCAAGCTCATCGAGACCTTCAAGAAGCTTGTCAGCATATGCTGTTATTTTAAGCATCCACTGTCTGATGTTCTTCTTCTCGACTTTTGCACCGCAGCGTTCGCATCTGCCTTCCTTTACCTCTTCGTTTGCAAGACCTGTCTTACAGCTCGGGCACCAGTTGATAGGTGTTACAGCCTCATAAGCAAGTCCTTTCTCGTAAAGCTTCTCGAATATCCACTGTGTCCAATGGTAGTAATCAGGTTCGCATGTGGAGACTTCCCTGTCCCAGTCATAGGAGAAGCCAAGGCTCTTGATCTGGCGGCGGAATGTATCGATATTCTTCTTCGTCGTCTCCCAGGGATGTGTTCCTGTCTTTATGGCATAGTTCTCCGCAGGAAGTCCGAAAGAATCGAAGCCCATCGGATGAAGTACGTTGTATCCTCTCATCCTGAGATATCTCGAATAGATATCTGTAGCTGTATAACCTTCAGGATGTCCTACATGGAGACCTGCTCCTGATGGATAAGGGAACATGTCGAGGACATATTTCCTCTTCTCTCTTGGCACTGATTCATCTTCCGTTGCACGGAAGGTCTTATTCTCTTCCCAGTATTTCTGCCATTTCGGCTCTATCTCATTGAATGGATACCTGCTCATACGGCAGAGGATATCATTATCGGAAATGAAAAGCTATATTATGCAGCTCGTCGGGTTCGATAAATAAAAGAGGAGCACTACTATTTTACGTTTGTTACTATAATAACATCAAACTTTTATTTATAACATCTTGACTTTATTTTAACGAACTCGCTATTATCCACTCATACACATAACGCGAGGTATGAAAATTATGAGAAGATTTATCGCAATAGCTCTTGTCGCACTTGCTGCATTCTCTGTATTCGCAGGAGGCAACAAAGAGTCTTCATCTGCTTCAGATAATATACTTTCAGTTGCTATGGAATGCGGTTATGCACCATATAACTGGACACAGCCGACAGATGCAAATGGCGCTGTTCCTATCGCGGACTCAAATGATTTCGCAAACGGATATGATGTCATGATGGCAAAATATATCGCAGAGGAACTTGGAATGGATCTTGAGATCGTCAAGCTTGACTGGGATTCCCTTGTTCCTGCTGTTCAGTCCGGAACAGTTGATTGTGTCATCGCCGGACAGTCAATCACATCAGCTCGTCTTCAGATGGTTGATTTCTCAGATCCGTATTACTACGCATCTATTGTCTGCCTTGTTAAGAACGACAGCCCGTATGTCAATGCAAAAGGCGTTGCCGATCTTGCAGGTGCAACATGTACAAGCCAGATGAATACAGTATGGTATGATGTCTGCCTTCCTCAGATTCCAGATGCAAACATCCTTCCTGCTCAGGACAGCGCTCCTGCCATGCTCGTAGCTCTCAATGCTGATAGAGTGGACCTCATCTGTACTGATATGCCTACAGCTACAGCAGCAACAGTTGCTTATCCTGACATGGTTCTCCTTGATTTCTCCGGCAGTGATGATGATTTCCAGGTAAGCCAGGAAGAGATCAATATCGGAATCTCAATCAGAAAGGGCAATACAGAGCTTAAGGACAAGATCAATGCGGCACTTTCCAAGCTTACAGTCGATGACTACAACGCTATGATGAACGAGGCAATCTCGGTCCAGCCGCTTGCTCAGTAAGGATTTGACATGACAGTTGGAGAAATGAATTTCTTCCAGAGGATGATTTATATCGTCCAGGATTATGGTAGCTCCCTCCTGAAGGGAGCTGCTACTACGATGGTGATAGCCATTATCTGTACGCTTCTAGGATGCGTAATCGGATTCGCGGTAGGTCTTATACAGACAACAGAACCTCATAAGAAAGATGGAATCATCAAAAGAGGCATTCTCAAGGTTGTTAAGGTGATTCTCACAGCATATGTCGAGGTCTTCAGAGGAACGCCGATGATGCTTCAGGCTGCATTCATCTTCTATGGAATGTCACAGCTTTTCGGTATTAATCTCGGAATGTGGAGTGCCGCTATCATAATCGTATCCGTCAACACCGGTGCATATATGGCAGAGACAGTCAGAGGTGGAATCCTTTCTGTTGATCCCGGTCAGAGCGAGGGTGCAAGGGCTATCGGTATGACTCATGTCCAGACGATGGTTAATATCATACTGCCGCAGGCCCTGAGGAACATAATGCCTCAGATCGGCAACAACCTCATTATCAATATCAAGGATACCTGTGTTCTCTCCATCATAGGAACTGTTGAACTCTTCTTCACATTCAGAAGCATTTCAGGTGCTCTGTATATGTATTTTGAGGCGGCAACTGTCACGATGGCTATCTATTTCATTCTCACATTCACATGCTCACGTATTCTCAGAGCTATTGAGAACAGGATGGATGGACCTGCTGATTTCAATCTCGCAACGACAGATACACTTGCCTTTACAAGCGGTATGACGAAGTATAACGCTGAGAAGGGAGGGACACATTAATGGAAGAGATTCTCAAGATAGAGCACCTTGTAAAGACATTCGGTACAAATGAGGTCCTGAAGGATATAGATTTCAGCGTATTCAAAGGTGATGTCATAAGCATCATCGGATCCTCTGGTTCCGGTAAATCGACGCTTCTGAGATGCATCAACATGCTTGAGGAGGCAACTGGTGGAAAGATTCTTTATCATGGAAAGAATATCCTTGATGGGGAAATAGACGAGGATAGTTACAGAACTAAGGTCGGAATGGTCTTCCAGTCCTTCAATCTTTTTGCAAATCTCAATGTTCTCGACAACTGCATGATCGGGCAGATAAAGGTTCTGAAGAGAAGCAAGGAAGAAGCGAAGAAGTATGCCCTCGATTATCTTTCGAAAGTAGGCATGGCCCAGTATATAGAGGCGAAGCCAAGGCAGCTTTCCGGTGGACAGAAGCAGAGAGTCGCTATCGCACGTGCGCTTGCGATGGAGCCGGAGGTCCTTCTTTTCGATGAGCCTACATCCGCACTCGATCCTGAGATGGTCGGCGAGGTTCTCGATGTAATGCAGAATCTCGCGGAAAGCGGCATGACGATGCTCGTCGTCACGCATGAGATGGCATTTGCGCGTTCTGTTTCGAATCGTGTCGTCTACATGGCCGACGGAAAGATAGAGGAGGAGGGATCTCCTGAAGAGATCTTCTCCAATCCAAAAAGCCAGAGGACGAAGGACTTTCTTTCAAGATTCAACGAGAAATAATAAGAGGATCCAGGGCGACCTGGGTTTCTCTTTCTTGCAGAACAGATGGAAAAGCAGATACTTAAGGGAAATTATTCAGCGCTTCTCACCGTCCTCATCTGGGGGACTACATTCGTGTCAACGAAAGTCCTTCTTGAGGCATTCCTTCCGATTGAGATCCTTTTCTTCAGGTTTGTCCTTGGCTTTCTGGCTCTTCTGGTCATTTCTCCGCATTTCCTGAAGGTTGATAGCCTGAAGAGAGAACTTGTTTATGCAGCAGCAGGTCTTACCGGGGTGTGCCTGTATTATCTTTTCGAGAATATTGCTCTTACATATACGCTTGCGGCGAATGTCAGCGTGATGGTATCGATAGCACCGTTTTTCACCGCAATACTTACTCGGCTATTTCAGAAGGACAGGGAAGGAATACATCCCAGATTCTTCATTGGTTTCATTATCGCTATTTCCGGAATTGTTCTCATAAGCCTCAATGGAAGTTCCTTTGAGCTGAGTCCCCGTGGAGATATCCTTGCTCTTCTTGCAGCGCTTCTCTGGTCTGTATATTCCCTTCTTACCAGAAAGATAAGCACATTCGGTTACAGTACGATTCTCACGACAAGAAGAGTATTCCTTTACGGCATAATATTCATGCTGCCGGTATTCATCTCGTCGGATGCTTCCTTTGATTTCTCCGCGCTTGGAGAGATGAAGAACATGCTGAATCTCCTGTATCTTGGTTTTGGAGCATCCGCGCTCTGCTTTGTCACTTGGAATTTCTCTGTGAAGGTTCTCGGAGCAGTGAAGACAAGCGTCTTCATATATCTTGTCCCTGTTATCACGATAATCTTCTCAGCAATCATCCTGAAAGAACCTGTAACTCTCATGATGGCAGCAGGTACGATTCTTACGCTTCTCGGGCTCTTCATATCGGAGAGAAAAGCTCCGTAAAGTTCGCTTTTCCATAGAGTTGCGATACTTCAAAAAACTGCTCTATACTATTCTGTATGGCGTATGATGAAAAAAATATAAAATCACTGTCATCGCTGGAGCACATCAGACTAAGACCTGGCATGTATATCGGAAGGCTTGGAAACGGCTCCCACCCGGATGACGGTATCTATATATTGCTTAAAGAGGTCGTAGATAACTCGATTGATGAATTCATAATGAAGTTCGGAGATAGAGTTGAAATCACGCTTCTTAATGACAAAGTCACTGTACGTGATTATGGCCGAGGCATCCCCCTTGGCAAGGTTGTCGAGTGTGTTTCCGTCATTAATACTGGTGCGAAGTATGATGATGAGGCATTCCAGTTCTCCGTTGGTCTCAACGGTGTCGGAACAAAAGCCGTAAATGCCCTTTCCTCTCATTTCTATGTGAAGTCATTCAGGGAAGGCAAGTTCGTAGAAGCCTGGTTCGAGAAAGGAAATCTCAAGAAGAAAAACAGCGGCAAGACAGATGAAGCAGATGGAACGCTTGTCGAATTCACTCCGGATCCGAAGGTTTTCGGTGAGTATCATTACAATGAGGATTTCGTGCTCGACAGGCTCTGGAATTACGCTTATCTCAATTCCGGCCTCACAATAGAGTACAACAAGAAGATACTTAAAAGCCGTAATGGGCTTCTGGATCTTCTTTCTAAGGTCATCGGAGATGAAGGTCTTTATCCTGCGCTTCATTTCAAGAACGAACACCTTGAATTCGCTTTCACCCATACGTCAGGGTATGGAGAGAATTACTTCTCATACGTCAATGGTCAGCATACTGCTGATGGAGGCACGCATCTCGCGGCCTTCAAGGAAGGTGTTCTAAAAGGCATCAACGAGTATTTCAGGAAGAGCTGGCAGGCTCCTGAAATAAGGGACGGTATTGTCGCTGCGATAGCGATAAAAATGCAGAATCCTGTTTTTGAAAGCCAGACAAAGAACAAGCTCGGATCCACTGAAGTCCGCACTTGGATAGTCAATGAAGTCAAGGAAGCTGTGATGGATGCCCTCATGAAAGACAGGGCAAAGGCACAGGGGCTTCAGGATAAGGTCTCGACTAATGAGAAGGTGCACAAGGAAGAGCAGGAGGTCAGGAACAACTCCAAGGAAAGAGCGAAGAAGACCGCTGTTCATATCGCGAAGCTGAGAGACTGCAAGTATCATATTAACAACGCACCAGCTGCACATCGCAAGGATGCCGAGAACTCGATGATATTCCTTACCGAGGGTGATAGTGCTGCAGGTACAATCTCAAAGAGCCGCAATCCAGATACGCAGGCAGTCTTTGCTCTCAGGGGAAAGCCTTTCAATGTCCAGGGTTATAAGCGTACGGAGCTTTATAAGCACGAGGAGCTTTACAACATCATGGCCGCGCTCGGAATCGAGAATGGTATCGATGATATCCGCTACTCGAAGGTTGTAATCGCTACCGATGCCGATACCGACGGTTTCCATATCCGTATACTTCTCATGACCTTCTTCCTCTCATACTTCGAGGAGGTTGTCACATCAGGGCGTCTTTTCATTCTTGAGACTCCGCTGTTCAGGGTTCGTAATAAGCAGACTACCGAATACTGCTATTCGGAGGCGGAACGCGATGAGGCAATGCAGAGGATAAAGGGCGCGGAAGTCACGAGATTCAAAGGTCTTGGAGAGATAAGCGCATCGGAGTTCAAGAGCTTCATAGGCGAGAATATAAAGCTCCTGCCGGTTTCCATAAACTCACTGAAGGAAATCAGGGACAAGATGGAGTTCTATATGGGAGACAATACCCCTCAGAGAAGGGAGTTCATCATGGAGAATCTTCTGAATGTCACAGGCTGATAGACTTTATAAGGATTATTTCCTCGAATATGCATCATATGTAGTCCGCGACAGGGCTATTCCGGATCTCGTGGATGGTTTTAAGCCTGTGCAGAGAAGAATCATGCACACGCTCTTCACGATGGATGATGGACGTTTCGTGAAGGTCGCCAACGTCGTCGGAGAGGCCATGAAATACCATCCGCATGGCGATTCCTCGATTTACGAGGCTCTTGTAAATCTTGCGAATGCTGAGCTCTTCATAGAGAAACAGGGAAACTATGGAAACTTCCTCACAGGCGATGGCGCAGCTGCATCCAGATATATCGAATGTCGTCTGAAGCCTTTTGCGAAGAAAGTCCTTTATAATCCTGAAATCACGGAGTATACGGATAGCTACGATGGCAGGCGTAAGGAACCGGTTGTGTTCCCAGCAAAAATACCTGTTGTGGTAATACAGGGAACGATAGGTATCGCTGTCGGAATGTCCACGATGATTCTTCCCCATAACGCACTTGAGGTGCTTGAGGCAGAGAAGAAAGCGCTCAGGGGAGAGCCGTTCGAGATTTATCCTGATTTCCCCGGCGGTGGTATCATCGATGTATCTGAATACAATGACGGACTCGGAAAGATATCTGTAAGAGCAAAACTGAATGCAGAGGATCCTAAGAAGCTCATCATCGAGGAGCTTCCGTATGGTGTGACAAGCGATTCGATGATTGCCTCCATTGAGAAGGCCAATGCGACAGGCCGTCTCAAGATAGCTTCCATCAGCGACTACACTGCAGAAAAGGCGCAGATAGAAATCTGCTGGCAGAGAAATACATATTCGCAGGATATGGTTGATGTGCTCTATGCGACAACCGACTGCGAGAAGAAGATTTCAGTCAATCCGCTTGTCATCGTTGATGGTTATCCGAAAGCTGTTCCTATCTCAGAGATGATAAAGTTCCATGCAAAGCACCTTGTTGAAGTGCTTCGTGCTGAGCTTGAGAACGACAAGAAGCATCTTGAGGAGAAGCTCAGAGCAAGAACGCTTGAACGTATATTCATCGAGGAGAGGATATATAAGGAAATCGAGACGAAGAAGACTGCGGAAGATGTGAAGAATGCGATTATCCTCGGTTTCGATTCTTTTATGGCTGAAATAGGAAATGAGCCTATTACCGATGATGATCTTGATAAGCTTCTGAAGATTCCTATCAGGCGTATAAGCCTTTTTGATATCGAAAAGAACAAGGAAGAGATTGCTGAGATCAATGCCGGAATCAAGAAGATAAACTATAACCTCAAGCATATCATCGATTATGCAGAAGCATGTCTTACAGAGTATGAGGGAATGCTCGATAAGGACGAGTTCAGACGTAAGACCGAGATCTCATCATTCCAGACTCTCAACGTAAGGCAGGTTGCCGTAAGGAATATGGATGTCAGGTATGATCAGGAGACTGGTTATCTTGGCACGAGCATAAAGACAGGTGAATCACTGCTTAAGGTAAGCCCGTTCGATAAGATCTTCTACATGAAGCAGAACGGTGAATACAGGGTTGTCACGGTTCAGGACAAGGTATTCATCGGATCCGAGGGACTGTTCTATATAAATTACGGAGATAAGGAGCTTATCTCGAAAGAGATATTCACCGTCATCTACCGCGATAAGATCCGTGATAAGAATGTCTATCAGATAAAGCGCTTCCATATATCATCCTTCTCGACTGATAAGCCTTATTCGGTAATCTCTGGTGAGAAGGCGAAGGTAAAGAAGATGTCGCTCTGGCCGAGTGCCATCATATCGATGAAGTTCCGCCCGGGATATGGTTACAAGATCCTTGAAGATACTGCCAGATTCGCTGATTTCCCGATTTACAAATCACCGGCTGCGGCAGGGCAGAGGCTTACAGGAAAGGAACTCCAGTCGCTTTCGATAAGGCAGACAAAGGACGCCTCGACAACGGAGGAGAAGGAGCCTTCACTGCTGGATGGAATCGAAGATGATAAATGACAGGATTCTTTACGAGGATAATCATCTGATAATCGTCAACAAGCTCCCTGGAGAACTTGTCCAGGGAGATGAGACAGGCGATAGAACGCTTGCTGATGATGTTAAGGAATACCTCAAGACTACTTATAACAAGCCGGGGAATGTATACCTCGGCATTCCTCATCGTCTCGACAGGCCGACATCTGGAATCGTTGTCTATTGCAAAACTGATAAAGCTCTTTCCAGAATGACAGCGCTCTTCCGTACATCAGATGTGAAGAAGACATACTGGGCGATTGTCGACAGGAAGCCTGAGAAGGAAGAAGGGGAGCTTGTCCATTACATAACCCGCGATGCGGCAAACAACAAAAGCATAGCTTCCAATAAGGAGAGAAAAGGCTCGAAGATAGCAAAGCTTTCATATAAGGTGCTTGCTTCTTCTGATAATTATCATCTTCTGGAGATTGATCTTCATACAGGCCGTCATCATCAGATCAGAGCCCAGCTTGCAGCTCTTGGGATACATATAAAGGGCGATCTGAAATATGGAGCACAGAGATCCAATCCAGATGGAGGGATCTGCCTTCATGCACGGCATATCGCCTTCACCCATCCTGTGAAAAAGGAGAGGATCGATATAACGGCAGATCCTCCGAAGAATACGCTCTGGGATTATTTTCTCGGAAGAGTGTGATAACCCGGACTTCTATGTTGTTACGATAGGGGCTGTCTAAAAGGATCCCAATCTTTAAATTATATAGTATTTATATAATAAATGATTTTTATGTTCCAAAAAATCATGCCAATCGCTATTATTTGGTTCTTAAAAATCATTTTACTGAAATCGATGTTGTTTCTGTCCTGGTATTTTTCAGGTTTGGAGTGAATGAAAAAGCAGCACCTGCTGATGCTGCCTTTGTGTTGTAAAATGGCTTTCAGCTTACTTTCTTGCTGCTGCATAGATTGCCTTTATCGCATCCTTTCCAAGCGTCATGAAAGCTCCGATTGTCCTCTTTCCGAAGAAGGTCGCTTTCTCAGCAAGTTCATCGATTTCCTTATCCGATGGATTTATACCGAGCTCTTTAAGCGATGTCGGCATATGGATGGAAGCAAAATAGTTCTCGAATGCCTTGATTGCTTCTTCTGCATCGCGCTCTGGAGATGCTGTTCTCTTTATTCCGAAAACTCCTGCACCAAGCTTTGCGAATCTTTCAGGATCCTTCGTGTATACATAGCGGGCCCAGGATGCCCAGATTGCAGTCAGCCCTGCGCCATGTGCCACATCATACATTCCCGAAAGCTCATGCTCTATCTGATGACAGGACCAGTCACCACGCTGGTCATTTCCCATC
>JADIMF010000098.1 GCA_017694915.1 Candidatus Ornithospirochaeta stercoravium | reverse complement strand
TCTCTATGAGCTTCTCCGGATCCTTCTCTTCTATCTCGATATCGAACACATCGATATCGGCAAAGCGCTTGAAGAGGACGCCCTTGCCTTCCATCACGGGCTTTGAAGCGAGAGCGCCTCTGTTCCCGAGTCCGAGGATTGCCGTTCCGTTCGATATCACGGCGACAAGGTTACCCTTGGATGTATAGCGGTAGGCATCATCGCTGTTCTCCGCGATCTTAAGCACTGGCTTTGCAACCCCTGGTGTATATGCAAGCGCAAGATCCTCTGCGGTCCTGCACGGCTTTGTAGGTACTACAGATACCTTTCCAGGTACCCCATCCTTCGAATGATACTCAAGTGCTTTCTTCTCAAGCTCGTCCATTTTTATCTCCTCGTTCCAATCATTGCTTTTATCTTCATCATCGACGCTTTGTCGTTGATTATCACAGCACCTGTGATGATTCCATCCTTCACGAAAAGCGTTGTGCGTTTTACACCGTCATCTGTTATCACCTCTGTATCTCCTGTGACAGAACCTAGTGAAATTACATCGATTCCCGCGACTTTCAGAAGCGCAGACGGCTCAGATGGTACATATGGCTTTCCGTTTCCAAGTATGGAGTCAGCAGCGGCTGTTCCCATCTCTCGTGCATGCATGGCAAGTCCGAACAAACGCCCATTGTACTCAACTGCATCACCTGCGGCATAAACCGAATCAGCGGATGTCTTCATGTATTCATCTATTATGATGCCTTTATCCGTTTCAATGCCGGAAGCCTTTGCAATTTCTATTCCAGGATTCACTCCCACAGAGAATGCAATAACAGCTGCCTTTATCTTCCTTCCATCCTCAAGATAGAGATACTCAGCATCAGCTTTCAGGGTTTTCGCAGCTGTCACAACGCTGACACCTTTCTCACTGAGCTTTGCCTGCAGAAGAGAAGCGGATGCTTCATCAAGCTGACGTGGAAGGATATAGGGAGCTGTCTCTATGACACTGACGGTTATCTTCATATGCTCTGCAACCGATGAAGCAAGCTCAAGCCCTAGAAGACCACCACCAATGACAGCAAAGCTGTCTGCTGTGGATAATGCTTCCCTTAGCTTCTCAGCATCTGATGCTTTTCTCAGGACATATATATTCTTATCTCTTCCGGGAATCGGAAATGACCTTGCTTCGCTTCCTGTTGCTATTACCGCTGTATCATAAGGCACGGTATTCCCATCAGAAAGAACGATATCCTTCTTCTCTGTATCGATACGCTCTGCGTTTGCGTGAATTATCTCAATACCACGTTCGTCATACCAGGATTGAGGATGTATATACAATTCCTCGGTATTCTTTCCCTGGATGATCTCCTCAATCCGCATCCGGTAATAAGGGAGGCATGGCTCATTCGTGATAAGCGCCACTTTTCCTTCTTTCGAAAGAACAGTGACAGCCTGTACGCCTGCTATTCCACCGCCTATAACAACGCTTCTTTCCATAACGATAGAATAGCATCTGTTTTCAGATTATCTCAATCTTTCCTTCAGCCTCTTTATCATCCATTATGATCTCCGAAACAGCGGGAACTCTTATAACCCCGCCTCTCGGGTTCTTTATGCTGATGACAGGTGTTGTAATCTCCGCATCGACTGTAGATTTCTCGAACGCAAGGTCAGTATCCTCCATACTGCAGTTCACAAGACGGAGATTGCTGCAGTAGCAGAATGGCTGAGTGCCTTTTATCCTGCAGTTTATCAGGGTAAGGCCTTCGGAATACCATGCAAGATACTCACCATTGACGATGCTGTCCTTCACCGTGACGTTCTTCGAATGCCAGAAAGCATCTTTTGTATTGAACTCACAGTTCTCAAAGAGAGCATTCTCGATGTACTGGAATGAATACTTTCCTGTGAAGTTTACATTCCTGAATCTCAGATCAGTACTTCTCATCATGAAGTATTCGCTCTCTGCCCTGCTGTTCTCCATCGTTATATCGTGAACAGACCATCCGAATTCCGGTGAGATAATATCAGAATCAGCAATGTACACATCACTGCACTCTCTCAAGGCCTTTATCCCATGCATCTTCGTATTCCTGATCTCAATATGATCGGAATACCACAAGGCTGCCCTGCAGGCTTCTGTCATCTCGCTGTCCTTTATCGAGAGCACATGGTCATGCCAGAACGGGTAACGGAGATTAAAGTAGCAATCGGAGACAGATACATTGATGCATTCCTTGAATGCACTCTCTCCATCAGCAGGTCCATCGAATGATGACGACCTCACATCTATATCGCGCATGCCGTAAAGTGCACGCTCTTCATCAAATGTCTTATGTTCAATTATTTCCATTGCAAATCTAAGGTAAACATGAAATCAGTTCTTGTCCAATCGAATTATAGCTAAGCCTGCCAGAATTCACCTGTATCCATATCCATGACAGTAAGACTCCTGCCATGGCCTGCGCCTGTATCAACAGCCCTGAGATGATAGATTCCCGAATGAAATGGCTTATCCAGGGGCGTATGACCTATGAAGATCGTCTTATCCGTATCAAGAGGAGGATCCAGAACCTTCGGATCAGCTCCATGCTCTGCGGCCATCGCGCTCTGCAGATACGATCTGTTCCATAATGGTGATGACGAAGGCTCTTCTGCTATGGCATACCCTATAAGCCTCATCCTGAGCTTTGACAGGGACTCAAGCTCCTTCATCCCCCATCCTTTAGGAATACCTCCATGCGTTATGATGTACTTATCTTCAATACGTACATATGGAGCTGAGGCAAGCCATTCCCCCATTCTCTCCTTCTCTTTCCTTCCAACTCCATGAGAATCGAAATCACGGATGGTTTCGCGTCCACCATTGCCATCAACCCAGACAGCTGGTCTGGAATCTGAAACGAGATAGTCCCTGAGCCATATATCATGATTGCCAAGTACCGGACGGTAATCAGGGAGCGACATAAGATATCGAACAAGAAGGACCATGCCAGGTCCCCTGTCTGAAATATCGCCGGTACTGTACAGGATATCCGTATCAGGATTGAAGGAAGCTTTATCGAGAGCTTCCCTCAACCTTTCATACTGTCCGTGAATATCTCCTGCTATCAGGTGTCTCTCCATCTTTCCTCCGGAGAGATGATAAACCAGAATCAGAAGATGGAAAATGCCACGAATGCAGCTGCCGCAAGAGATGATACAAGCGAGACGACGGTTATCTGCGTATTGATCGATGGACCAGCAGTATCCTTGAACGGATCACCTACCGTATCACCTATAACCGCAGCCTTGTGGGCATTGCTTCCCTTACCGCCTTCATTTCCTGCTTCAACATATTTCTTGGAGTTATCCCAGAGACCGCCGGCATTCGACATGAAGAGAGCAAGGAGAAGTCCGCTTACGATATTTCCAAGGAGGAATCCTCCGATAGCCTCTACGCCTGCGACGAAGCCGACAACAAGTGTCATAAGGATTGCGAAGAGACCTGCAGGTATGAGTTCCTTCAGTGCTCCCGTTGTCGCGATATCTATGCACTTGCCATACTCAGGAGAAGCAGTTCCTTCCCTCAGTCCTTTTATAGAATTGAACTGCCTGTGTATCTCGCTGACCATGCGCTGGGCATTCCTGTCGACACCGAGAATGAGCATCGCAGAGAAAACGGCTGGAACCGCCGCTCCGATAAGAACACCGAAGAAGACCGTTGGCTGCATTATATCAAAGCCAGTGATCAGAGCTTCTCCCCTCTCTGCCAGAGCCGCATTTACCTCTGACATGAATGCTCCCAGAAGCGATATAACAGTAAGACCAGCAGCACCGATGGAAAAACCTTTTGTAACGGCTTTTACCGTATTACCGGCGCTATCGAGCTCATCTGCGATACGTATCGTTTCCTCTCCCAGTCCTCCCATCTCAGCAAGACCTCTTGCGTTATCGACAATCGGGCCATATGCATCGTTGGAGATGATCATTCCGACGATTGAGAGCATTCCTACAGCTGCCATCGCAATACCGAAGATAGCGAATCCATCACCAAGCGGCGCACAGAGATTGTATGCAACCAGCGCGGATACAGCGATTCCTATCATCGCAGGAAGTGCTGAGACAAAGCCGTATGATACGCCAGAAAGAATCGTGAATGCAGGTCCTGAAGCCGATGCATGTGCAACTTTCTGCACGATAGGTTTCGTATCATCGGTAAAATAGTCTGTGGTTATACCTATGATGACTCCTACAAGAAGGCCTGTTGCTGAAGCTCCCCATATGCGCCACGAGAAGCCTGGGAATACAGCAGTTGCGATTGCTGTAAGTACCATGAACACAGCAGTCGTAACATATGTCGATGAATTGAGTGCATGTGTAGGATTGCCGTTCTTCCCGACCTTTGCCGTCGCTATACCTATAACAGAAGCGATCAGGCCAAGGAGCGAATAGCAGAATACCATCGATATCGTATCAAGCCCGTTACCGGAGAGAGTTGCCGCTATGACAAGCGCAGAAGAAGCTGCTGCAACGTTTGAATCGAAGAGATCTGCTCCCATTCCGGCAACATCGCCTACATTATCGCCGACATTATCAGCAATGACTGCAGGATTACGTGGATCGTCCTCTGGAATACCAAGCTCTACCTTTCCCGTGAGATCTGCAGCGACGTCAGCAGTCTTTGTGAAGATTCCGCCACCGGCTTTTGCAAAGAGAGCAAGCGAGCTGGCTCCGAATGAGAATCCGAGAAGAATCGTGGTATCACCAGTAATCATCAGAACTGCAGCTACACCTAAAAGCGAGCAGCCGACAACAAGAAGTCCCATGACCGCACCGCCTCTGAATCCGATGAGGAACGCAGGCTTAAGTCCCTTCTCTGCAGCTTCTGCCGTGCGTCCGTTCGAAAGAGTCGCTACGATGATACCGATCTTGCCGGCTATTGCAGAAAGCACCGTACCTGCGATATAGCTCAGCGCCATTGCTATGTTCATCATTACATTTCCTGTCCATATAGGGGAAGGCAGGAACAGGAGAATGATGATGGACACAACACCGCCGAAAGCGGCAAGTATCCTGTACTCCCTTCTAATGAAGGTATCAGCACCCTCCTTTATGAGCTTTGACACCTCCTCAATGCGCTTATTCTGAACTTTTACTTTCTTAACCCAGAGATAAAGATAGAGGGCAAAAAGAAATGCTATTGCAGCTGTCAGAAACGATAAACCATAGAAAAGCGAAAGATTGCTCTCCATATAACCTCCCGTTAAACTCAGTCTAAAGGCCATATGGCAAACCGTCAAATAAATGATTCAGAAATGATGGGGAACTCATAAACATCCACTATATTTGATGGAAAAAGCAAGATTCACTCTGAATGAAATCATGATTCATCCTCAGAATTCATTACGAAATCTGATCTGAATTGCTGTTCTTATGATAATCAGAAAGAAAATAATCAGGCCCCGCCGAGTCTCCTGAGAGGGTTGAAGACCAGTCAGAGCCTGAAATGAACAATCATTATAATGCCCTATGCTAGGCATAGGGACATCTTAAGGCTCAGAAATCCTTGCGGACCTCATCAACCTCATCTTTCACAAGCTCCTTAAGAGCTTTCTGGAAGTGCCACATATCGTTGCCGAGTATGATCATCGTATATCCGTCAGCAATAGCTTCCTTTATGTTCTCTTTTGTAGGAGGAACAACAGGACCGAGGACACCTATGCCCTTCTCCTTAGCCTTTTTGACGAGAACCTTGAAAGCTTCCTTGACTTCAGTACCCATCGTGTAGCCGATCTTGAGGCCTTTCGATACTGCGTAATCTATAGGTCCGAAGTTAACGGCATCGATACCAGGAACAGCGAGAATATCATCGATGTTATCGGTGAACTCGAAATCTTCATCCATCGGGATTACAAGAGTATTCTCATTCTGGCTCTGGATGTACTTGTTCCAGTCGAAATCCTGATAGCCGAAACCTGCAGCACGGACATTTGTCTCACCGCCTCTTCTTCCGAGAGGATAGAACTTAGCTCCTTCTACAGAACGTCTTGCCATCTCAGCAGTCTTACAATGAGGAATAACGACGCCATCAGCACCCCACTCGAGCACCTTTCTGATAGCGACCTCATCATCATCTGCCATTCTTACAAGAACTCCGATGTCATGAAGCTTTGCAGCCATGATCTGCTTCTCGAAATCCTCGCCGAGCATCCAGTCAGTATGCTCGAGGTCGAGGTAGATGAAATCGAGACCAGACATCGCGATATTCTCGATAACGCATGTCGAACCTGTGAAGCAAGCCATTCCGAAAACAGGTCCCTTCTTCATTTTCTCCTTAAGTGTCATTCCATTCCTCCTTTAAACGCTGTATCCGAAGAGCAGCGGAAGTCCTACTGTAAGAGGTTCCCAGAGGCTGATTGCGAGGAGAACTACCACGTTGCAGCAGAGATACGGAGCTGCACCTTTGAAAATCTCGATGATAGGCATCTTCATAATCCTGTTACATACATTGAGACACATACCTACAGGAGGCGTGCAGAGTCCGATAGCAAGGCCTGTGATGAGCATTGCTCCGAACTGGAGAGATGAGAAACCGTAGCTCTCCATTACAGGAAGCATGATAGGTGTCAGAAGAAGAATTGCAGGGCTTACATCAATAAAGCAGCCGATAAGAAGGATCATGATGTCGAATACGATTGCAATAGCCCAGCGCGGCATATTAAGCGATATGAAGAATGCGCCAACCTGATCTGGAACACCTTCCATCGTGAGAATCCATGTGAAGATCGTCGTGAAACCGATGATGATCATGACGGAAGCTGAGGATACGAATGTATTCTTTACAGATTCCCATACATCTTTCCATGTGAGCTCACGATAGATGAAGAATCCAACGAGAAGAGCATAGACGACAGCTGCGCCAGCACTTTCAGAAGCAGTACATATACCTGTTGATACAACAAGGATGATGAAGAGCGGCATGAGAATAGCAGGAAGACCGCCAAGAATATCGTGCCAGAATTCCTTTGCATCGAACTTCTTTCTCTCCGGGTGCCAGTGGTTCTTCACACTCATGAATACTACGAAAGCAAGCTGACATACACCTACGAGGATTCCTGGAATAGCACCGGCCAGGAAGAGAGCTCCGACGGATGCTCCGGAAATCATCGAATAAACGATCATAGGTGTTGATGGAGGAATAATCATTCCCATTGTCGAAGAAGCTACTGTGATACCAGCAGCGACCTTCCTTGGATAACCATCAGCCTCCATTGCAGGAATGATGATGCTTCCGAGTGCAGATGTATCAGCAACGGAAGATCCAGAGATACCTCCGAAGATCATGGAGTCAACAATATTGACCTCACCCAGTCCTCCATGTATCGGACGCAGGATCTGAGTACAGAAGCTGATAATACGCTTTGTAAGACCACCACTGCTCATGATATCGCCAGCGAGCATGAAAAGAGGCATTGCAATCATGAGATCGCTATAGCAGCCGTTCCATACTCTCTGGGGAAGCATCTGCAGAAGGAAAGGATTAGACAGCAGGTATGTGATACAAGCTGCACCGATTGCAAACGCAAGTGGAACTCCGATGATAACGAATAAGATCAACAGAGCCAGGAGAATTATCATCGTGGTCATTTGGACTCACCCCCATTCTCGTCTCTATTCTTGTCGTAATAGACAGGTGCGAATTCAGAGATGTCAGCAGTTATGAACCCGACTATCTTTATGATTGTACAGATTCCGCAGATTACTCCGGAAATCGGCATTATGCCGTACATATACTTCATAGGTATTCCCATACCCTGGCTGATCTGCTTGCCAGCTGCTGCAACATATTTGAAGCCGAAATATGTAAATACTGCAACGACGATGAATACGATAGCGTAGTCAAGTACGGCTACCCAACGTTTAATAGATGGCTTAATCCTGTCATATACAATATCGATTATGACATGGTCATTCCTGAGCAGACAGAGTCCCATTCCCCAGAATGTAGTAAACGCAAACAGCGTTGTTATGAATTCAGCCAGCTCCTTCCAGCTATGAGCAAAGAAGTATCTCGCGATGACGGTAAAAGCCACAAGCAACGCCAGAAGGCCCATTGCAATCGCACCAATCGCAAAATAGATGTCATATAGCTTCTTGCCCACATTCTTCAATGTGTCATTCATTGATTACTCCTTGAGAAAAATACTCCTGGAACCTCCAGGAGTACCCTGCAGATACTGCAATCAGTTATTTGCTACGATTTCCTGAAGCTCAGCAAGCTCTTCAGCTGTGAGAATACCAGAATCGATACACTGCTGATAAACAACCTGTACAGCATCCTTGAATGCCTGAAGCTCCTCAGCCGTCGGAACGTAAATCTCTCCGCCAGCGTCAACAACAGTCTGTCTTGCTGAAGACTGAAGCTCATCAACGAGCTGATCGTTGTATGTGCCCATCTCGGTTGCGCATTCTCTGATGATTGTCTGGAATTCCTCAGGAAGGCTGTTCCACCACGAAGCATTCACATAGAACGGATCCGGATGGAACTGGTAGTTAACCTCTGTGAAGTAATTCTGGACTTCATAGAACTTCATGCTAGATACGTTGGTCCATGGGTTCTCTTGACCATCAGCAACACCTGTTCTGAGAGCCATATAAAGATCTGAATACGGAACTGGGGTTGTTGTAGCGCCGAGAGCGCGGAATGTTCTGTCGATTGTCTCCATTCCAGCTGTTCTCATCTTGAGGCCCTGGAGATCAGAAGGCTTTGTAATCGGATGTCTGCTGTTCGAGAACTGTCTGAAACCACCTGCATCGCAGAGATTGATGATGACAGTACCTGTTTCAGCCTCAGCTTCTGCACATACCTTTGCAGCAAGATCACTATGAAGAAGCGCTGTTACTTCCTCTCTTGTCTGTGCAAGGAACGGAAGTGTGAACATAAGAAGACGCGGAGTGAAGTCGAACTGACCGCCTCTCATACCCTGCAGTGTTCCGATAACAACCTGCTCAAGCATTTCCTTCTCTGTTCCAAGCTGGCCATTGCCGAATACCTGAACAGTCACATGTCCATTTGTCTTTTCCTCGACATCAGCAACAAACTTCTCGAGGGAAATGGATCTTGGGTTATCTGCAGGCTGTGAATGGCCGATCATCATTGTGTAATTGCCAAGACCTGCATATGGATCGTCAGCACTTGCTGCTGCAGCGGTTTCCTTGCTGCCGCCTGCGAATGCTGCGAATGATACAAGCAGAAGTACGAGCAGAACCGATAACGCTTTCTTCATCTGAGAAACCTCCTTTCATCCACCATCTAATGGACTACAACAAATGTATACAGATGTATCTAACTATACTTAATAAAGTTATATACAATTTGAATTCACTTCAGTGAAACCTGTATACATCTTACTATACGCTAACACTGTTTCATACAGCGTGCAACAAAAATCTTCACAAAATTTACATTTTGCGAAAATTCCTTATATAGCAAGGAATTCACTTGCATTGTGATGATGCGGGAGCTTATAATCAAAGACATTGAATAACCTGTATACAAGTAGGAGAGTGAATGAAAACCCAGTATAGCGTGGACCAGATTTACAATATTCTTGAAGATGAAATCGTCGAGCTGAAGATAAAGCCGAACGATGTACTGGGAGAGAATTCACTTGCGGCAAGATTCGATGTCTCACGCACTCCTATAAGAAGCGTCCTGCAACGTCTTCAGGATAATGGCTTTGTGAAGATAATCATGGGCAAAGGCACATTCGTCATGCCGATATCGATGGAAACAGCTTCCGAAATCATCTATCTAAGAGTCGCTGTCGAATCCATGATATTCCGCGATTTCATAAGGAATGCCTCTCCTACTGAAAGAGAAAGTGTCAGATATGCATTCGAACAGATGGAGGAAATCGCTAAAGGTAAGGATGATCTGGAGACCTTTGATATAAATCTCTTCCTGAAGAAGGACCTCGAGATGCATAGGCTCTGGTTCCAGAGCGCGAACAAGATGTATATATGGAATCTTGTGACAAAGCCGCATCCGGATTATTCCCGCTTCATCCGACTCGATATCGTGGGCGCAAAGAATGTACCGGATGTAATGGAAGACCACAGGAAGATGATGGAGATGATAGACAATAAGTCCACAGACGGACTTGAGGAGCTTATGACCCGCCATCTCTACGGTGGCGTCAGAAGGCTTGGAAGCAAGCTCTTCTCAGATGAGTACAGAAGCTACTTCCAGCCACAGTTCTGAATCAGAGAATCTCCGCGTTCTCCTCTTTTATGATTTTCACTCCCTCGCATCCGATATCGGTATTCTCGATATGGACCTCGATATTACGCAGTCTGAAGCCACGCGAGACGGGATCAGGAAGTCCCCGGTACATATCGCTCTGTGAAACGGGAACAAGATTATCCGAGGCCATTGAGAACGAGGAATCCTTTATAACCACATTCCCCAGAGGACTCTCAGGAAGCCCTACAGCCATACCGCAGGAAGCTCTGGAGCCTTCTGCATGGCAGTTCTCGATCGTTATCGAATGAATGACAGGTGTTGAATCATCAACAGGCTTCTCATCAAGGGAGAAAAGCGAATCATCATCTGTGCCGCATTTATAATATGTGTTTATCACAAAAGGACATAGATTATCCTTCATCCTTATGTTCCTGAACGCAAGGTCATGAATATTTCCGCCTCTGCCACGTCTTGTCTTGATCCTGATTCCCCTGTCAGTACCATCGAAAAGGCATGATTCAACTGTAACATCAGATATCTCCGCGGCGGTCTCAGAGCCTATCACGGCACCGCCATGAGCGGCTTTCACGATGCAGTCTTTTATCAGGATATTCCTGGAGGGCACATTATCCCTTATTCCTTCCAATCCTGATCCTGATTTTATCGCTATTCCATCATCACCGACATCGACTGAAGATGAGAGCACAGAGACATTGCTCGATGACTCGATATCTATACCATCGGTATTCGGCGCGTCATATGGATTGATAATGCTCACGTCCTTTATCGTGACATTATCGGAAAAGAGCGGATGAACCGTCCAGAACGGAGAATTTCTGAAAGTGACTCCCTCAATAAGGACATCACGGCTCTTTCTAATCTGAAGAAGAGGTGGCCTCAAGAACTGGAACTCACGTCCACCGCCGCCTCCTGGCTGGTTTCTGTAATCGGGATTAAGTGCGGCGAACTGAAGTTCAAGTACCGTCTCGGGAGTCCTGTTCTTCTCCTTCTTCTCAAGGCATGTCTTCCACCACTTCTCTCCGGAGCCGTCTATTACCCCCTCACCCCCGATCTTCACATCCTCGCTTTCGTTTATGAAGATGCATGGGTGCATACACCAGCACTGAACTCCTTCCCATCTGGTGAATACCGGAGGATAGAGAGAGAAATCAGGGATGAATACAAGCTTTGCATCCTTTTCGATCACAAGACGGCTATGAGAAGGGACAGAAAACGGCGATGAATGATATATACCGCCTCTAAGCACAGCCTCGCCATCTTTCTCAAGCGCCTGGACGATGCTTCTGGATACATCTGCAGCAGAAGGATTGATTACTGCCATCAGCTTCTCTCCATCTCAGTACATGCAAGAATGAAAGGTCCGACTCCTTTGAAATCATCCTCTCTCACAGGCTCACTGATATAATACCTGAAGGAACCATCACGATAAGGATTTCCACCAAGCCCCGCAACCGAGCAGATACCTCCGAGGTGCAGTTCATCGCCATCCTTTCTCAGATATCTCTCCTTCATTCCCTCAATTGCCTTCACTCCTGCTGGAATGAATGATGAATCGAGATACCCGAGCCTTGCGCCTTTAAGGAATGAATAAGCGAACATCGATGTCGAAGATGTCTCCAGATAGTTGCCTTCCCTACTGCCTTCATCCGTCACCTGATACCACATTCCGCTATCATCCTGGAACTGCAGCACTGATGATGAAAGTTTTGAAATGATATCCTTAAGATCCTCTCTTCCTTTATGCTCCTCTGGAAGATAGTCGAGGATATCGACAAGAGCCATGAGATACCAGCCTATGGATCTCGACCAGAAATGAGGAGAAAGCCCAGTGCTGTCATCTGACCACTTCATTCCCCTCGATTCATCATAGCAATGGTAAAGAAGACCCGTCTCCTTATCTTTCATGATCTCATATACGGTTATGCACTGCTTCACGATATCATCAAGCGCCTCGCTGTCGTTATGACGCAGTGCATATTCAGCCTTGAACGGTCCTTCCATATAAAGGCCATCGAGCCAGATCTGCCATGGATATATCTCCTTATGCCAGTAGACGCCGCATTTGCACCTCGGCTGTGTCTCAAGCTGGGCAAAAAGGATATCGGCAGCTTTTCCGAATCTCTCCTCCCCGCTTCCATCAAGAAGCGCGAAGAGAGTTTTTCCTGCATTGATCTGATCGAGGTTATACTCACCTTTTCTGTATGTCACGATGCTGCCATCCTCTCCGATCATCGGATCATACATTGAATAGACCCACGGAAAGACGGAATCATCCTTATATAAAGAAGAAGCTTCCAATGAGGCATACTGAACAAGACCATGCTCGTAGTGCCATTTCATCATGCCAGGCCTGTAGCGTTTCATCACGCTTCTGACCATCTCGATTGATAACGCAGTCATTTATTTTATTTCCTCATAATTAAGGCCGCCCCGGAGAGCGGCCATCTGTCATCAGCGGATAAGACCGTCTGCCTGCATCTTCGCAAGACCTTCCTGATTCCATGCTTCACCGCCAATAGCGTTGAACTGATCAATGAAAGCCTGCCAGTTTTCAGGTGTAAGTGCTCTTGCTCCGGTAAGGAACTCAGCAAGACTCTGATCGTAGTATCTCTGTACGTCAGCGTTCGGAGTCGGCATTGTTCCAGATCCGATAGCGCTTGTCCACTTCTTCTCCTGCATCTCACGCAGTGTTGTAAGTGCGGACATCGTCTTTCCGGAAACCTCTGTAACATAGGTCGGATAGCGTGAAGCAAGCTCGACATCGCCATTATAGAAGACCATGTTCCTAAGCTGTGTCACGACCTGTCCCTTCGAACCTGTGAATGCATTGTCACCAAGATCGCCTGCAACAGGGATTCCGTTCTCGTCGAATACGTAGTTGACGCCTTCCTGACCCCATCCAACAAGGTAGTAACCCTCGTCTGAGCTGAGCCATTCAAGAAGCTCACAGATCTTGTCGAGCTTACCGGCATCTGCTGCCTTCTGGCTTACTGCGTAAATGCGGTAGTTCATATCATATGCGCCGATTGATGCTTTTCCTTCCGGTCCGGAGATAGCATCGATTACAATCCATTCGCCATCTGGGAAGTTAGCGTCGAACGGTGCGTAGTTTGCAGTAGCTGCATATGCTGCATTCTGCTCATACATCATACCGAATCTACCCTGCTTCCAAGCTGCTCTGAAGTCATCCTTCTTATATGAAAGCCAGTTAGGATCGATGATTCCCTCATCGCACATCTGCTTCAGAGTTACCATGAAATCATAGAACTCAGGCTTGTAGATCGAAAGTCCAGCAGTCTCGCTATCGAAGCTCCAGAGGCCTTCAACGCCATAAGCACCCATGATTGGCCACAGTCTTGAACCAGGATATCCCTTGAGTGTTGCGTCTGTCTCTACGAATGCACCATAACCATATGTGTCATTCCTGCCATTTCCATCCGGGTCATCGAATGTGAATGCTCTTGCGACTTCGAGGAACTCGTCAAGTGTCGTAGGAACTTCAAGTCCGAGGTTGTCGAGCCAGTCCTTCCTGACAAGAAGACCTTCGTTCTTTGCGATTGCTCCAGGGGATGCGAATCCGTAAACATGGCCATCGATTGTTGCATGTGCAATAGCATTCTCATCATAGATAAGAGCTGTGCGGTTCGGCATCTTTGCAAAACAGTCATCAACCTGTGCTACAAGACCCTGCTTTACAAGGTTTGAAAGGACAGGACGGCGTACCATGAAGATGTCAGGGAGCTCATTTGCTGCACCAGCTGCCTGGATTCTCACATCCTGGTCGGACTCGTTGGATGGAAGCATCGTCAGATTGAGATCGATACCGAGCTCATTGCGGATGATATCATATCCAACCCAGTCTTCAGGGATCATTCCAGCTTCGGTTATAGCTGCACCGAACCAGAGATCTATGGTAATTGGATCTTCAGGTGTACCTGCAGCCTGCTTTGTTTCCTTGCTGCCGCCGGCGAACATAGGCATAGCCAGAAGCACTGCAAGCACTACCAGAAGAATACTCTTGAATTTTCTCATCTTCTCCTCCTTTTTTATCATCTCCGGATCAGCCCTTCACCGATCCGAGGAGCGTTCCCTTTGTGAAATACTTCTGTATGAACGGGTAAGCCACGATCATAGGAATGGCACTCATGAATACAGAAGCGGCCTTTATTGCGCTCACTGGCGCATTGCCGAATGCACTTACCTCGACATACTCATTCATTCCGGAAGCAAGGAGTATGTTCCTCAGGAGTATCGGCAGAGGCTGGTTGTCATTGAGATACAGCATAGCGTTGAAGAAGTCATTCCAGAACGATACGCCATAATACAGGCCGATTGTCATGACTATAGCCTTTGAAAGCGGAAGGATGATCCTGAAAAGAACCTGAAGCTCCGTACAGCCATCGATTCTTGCCGATTCCTTCAGCTCATTCGGTATTCCGACGAAGAACTGCCTCATTATTATGCAGTTGTATGTGGATATCGCACCTGGCACGAAGACAGCAGCCAGATGATTCATCAATCCCACGTCCCTGACAAGCAGGTATGTCGGGATCATTCCGACATTGAATACATACGGAATGATGACAATCAGATTCACTATCTTCCTTCCTGGAAGGCTATGTACCGAAAGAACATAAGCCATCGGGATTGTGAGTATGAGAGCTGTCGCGACACCGCCAACGAGGATCTTGAAGCTGCTTATGAAAGCGTTCAGGAACCCATCATTTCCAAGAAGTGCCGTATAGGCATCCGTAGACCACTCCCAAGGTGGAAGGAACATACCCTGAAGATTCGATCCGAGATAGTCATTCGGACGGAATGAAAGGGTTATCGTAGACCAGACCGGAATGAGGATGACGATGAGGATGAATATCATGAATGCATTCACGACAACGTTGAATACATGATCAGCCTTCGTCAGCTTCACCTTCTTGTTCTGCATTTCATGTCTGAGATGTTTTCTCTTTAAAGTATTCTCTGCCATTCCAGCCTCCTCAGAAGAGTGAACTATCCGTAAGTCTCTTTGAAAGCCAGTTTGCAAAGAGCACGAGAATCATTCCGAAAACACCCTTGAAAAGTCCGACGGCAGTTGCCAGACCGAACTCGAATTCAAGAAGACCCTGTCTGTAAACCCATGTATCGATGATATCCGCAACGGAATATACCTGTGGCGAATAGAGCATGAATATCTGATTGAAACCAGCATCGAGGATTGTTCCCAGCTTGAGTATGAGAACGGTCACGATAACAGGCATGATCGCAGGAAGCGTGATGTATTTCACGCGCTGCCAGCTGTTTGCGCCCTCGACCATCGCAGCTTCGAAAAGCGATACATCTATACCCATCAGTGCGGCAATGAAGATGATGGCTGACCATCCCATCTCCTTCCAAGCATCGGAGAAGAGAACCACCCACGGGAATGTCTTAACATTCGAAAGGAAGTCTATGGATTTTCCTCCTGCCATCTTTATCACATCATTGACGACACCATCGCCAGGTGCGAGAAGCGCAAGAAGTATTCCATACATGATAACCCAAGAAAGGAAGTGCGGAAGATATGCCAGCGTCTGGACGACCTTCCTCAATCCCGGCCTCGTGCACTCATAGATACAGATTGCGAGGATTATCGACAAAGGAAGGGAAATCACAAGCTTGCCGACTGAATACATAACCGTATTCCTGATCAAGGACCAGAAATAGAAGCTGTTTACGAATGTGCGAAAATTCTCAAGGCCGATCCACTCGGAGCCTGTCACACCGCGAACGGCCATGAAGTCCCTGAATGCAATCTGCGCATTCCAGATCGGAACATATTTGAAGATTATGTAATAGATAAGCGGTATCAGAGCTAAGAGATATACAGAACGATGCCTGGCAATCTCCCTGCGAAGCTTGCTTCTGGAAGGTTTCTGCATAATATCCTTATCCATTTTCCTGGTTTTCGTGGTGTTCATTACCCTACCTCAGGAAAAAGTCTAAAGGAGGAATTAAGGATAATCCAAACCGCTCATTGTACTATTCCGACCTTTTTATGACGTCGGAGAACACCAGGAGAAAAGCCTTTTATCTTCCTGAACACACGCGAGAAATACGCCTGATCCATGAATCCAGTGTCCTCTGCTATCTCGGAAAGAGTCTTTCCTGTATTAAGAAGCATATCGGATGCAAGCTGTATCCTGAAAATTCCAAGGTACTCCCATGGTGATAGTCCTACCTCCCTGCGGAAGATACGTGCAAGGTAGTCCTCACTTATGTTCACGCTCTCCGCCACCTGCCATCGTGATATCTGCTTCTCAGCGTGCATATTGAGATAGACTATAGCCTTCTTCACGAGAACTCCCGTGTGAGATGGCAACGTACCAGAAGCCGCAATCGTCTTGAGATGGGAAAGAAAACCATCCGCTTCGAACACAGATGGATTCACAATGATGGTGTTCGACAAAGATGAAATCTCATCCAAATCCTTACTGTCGAACCGCTCCCTCACGACGATGACAGGAACAGATGAATAGCGCTGTCTGGAACGGAATCCCCTTATCTCCTCATAATCAGAGGATGTGAAAATCGCAATTGTCTTTCCTTTTGCTATCCTGCCCGAAGGGAGGGTGTTCACTATACGGCCAAGCCCCTCAAGCTTCTCCGGAAGCGATGCCAAAGAACCGAACACCGATATCGTAAGTTCATCATTCTCAGCTATACGCTCAAGGGTTGCCTTGAGAGAAGATGAGGGAGGAGCGAAGATAATGAGCCGTTTATCAATGAGCGATGATGAGAGAATCATTGAGGCGACTTCAGACGATGAAGGAGTTATGACTATCGCATGCGGATTTACAGAAACGAGTTTCCGGCAGTCCACAGAGACAGCAGCTAAGCCCAAAGGAAGAGAAGAAACATCTCCTGAGAATACCACCCCGCTTCCTGCGTCCTGCCCGTCTCCGAGGACAGGATATGGAAGCATGATACTGCAGCTCCCATCTTCCCTGTGTATCAATCCAGAATGCATAAGTATCACGCGCTCAGCATACTGAAGGGAAAGCTTGTCTGAGGCATTCCGATGCCCGGAGATAATAACACCATCCTCTGAGAATGAGATAGAGAGTCTCCCTGTCATGAGGATTCTCAGCGTATCGCGGATCTTCTCAGTATCAGCTTCTATCAATGGAAGGTCTCCGGCTTCTATCTCGAAAACAGACAGAAGATCGGAAAGCGACTGCAGGACCTTATTCACTGAAAGCTCATCACGCTCCATCAGCGACAACTCAAGAAGGTGCTCTGCCCCGAGAACAGATTTCAGAAGACTGCCTCTCGACAACCTCGTGCTGTCGAGAAGGGAGGCGCGTATCTCGCCAAGAGGTACCATTACACCCTCTGAAAGCCTTGCATAGAAATTCTCTGCATCACGCTCACCTCGCTCTGCCTTGTCTTTTGCTTTATTCGCATCCTCAAGAAGACTTATACCCCTGAGTGCAGAGGAAAGAGACACTCTTATATCCTCGAGCACATACCCTTCAACCCACTCCGTACCTATTACGATATATCCGAGCTCTTCCTTTCCATAGAAAAGAGGCTCCACGATGAATGTTCCTCTCTCAATGTGTTCTTCCAGCTCTTCGGGGACAATGCTCTTACGGGAAAATACAGAAGGACCGGTAATCAGGGAATCATCGGCAAACCCCCCGATAAACTCGGTGAAGGAGAAATCCCTATAAAGCATCAGGAATGCCTTGTCGATACCAAGATATCTGAAGGACGAGAGCATTATCGCGGGGATGAAATCCTTTGAACGTGCCGCGAGGAGTTCACGCTTGAATGAATCCAGTGCATATGTCAGCGTCTGCGTTCTCTGCTTTTCCTTCGCGGCAGCCCTTCTCTCTTCCATCACGATACGGCGGTGCATCCTGTCCTTGCGTTCAGGAATGATCGCTCCTGGATAGACGGAAGCCGCATCGAAAAGAGCTCCTGCATCACCGCCAGAGGCGATGAATATCTCGGCATAACGATAAAGACGGGTATCATCTCCCTTACCCGTCATATATTCCAGAATCTCACGCGCCGCATGCAGTGCCTCATCAGAGGAAATAAGAGGCCTCACGCGATTCCAGAAGGCATGGATATCACCATTACCGGAAATACCGCTGCAACCGCATGACCTGCGTATAACCAGCGCTGAAGGAAGCAGAAGGCTCTCTGCCTTACGCCCTTCGCAGATTTCGGAAATAAGCATGAATGATTCAGATGCAAGCTCATCTATCGGCATGCGTACTGTCGTGATTTCCGTCGGCATCAGGATATTATCCTCGCTGTCATTGAAACCACCTGCGTGAAGATCGCGGGGAATTTCCCAGCCATGTTCTGAAAGATAATTCGAAGCCGAAAGCAGAAGCATATCTGATGCGGCGACAAGTGCCGTGAAATCCTTTCCCGGAACAAGATGACGACCTTCTATAAGCTCCTTCATAGCGTTGTATCCATCAGCCCATGGGAAGGGAGAGGAAACAAGCTCAGGATCGAATTCTATCCCATGCTTTCCAAGCGCATCTCTATAAGCTCTGAATCTGGCTTCAGCGCTCGAATGTGTCTCTGGACCTCTGAGGAATGCAATACGTCTGTCATCATGAACCGTTATCATATGCTCGATTTCAGAGAGAAGCCCCTGATAAGCATCGAAATTCACACTGGTACACCCATCGATGGTCATTCCCATCGATACAACTGGCATTGTCTTCGACTTCTCCAGAGCATAGTCGCGGAGTTCTGATGCATCCCGTGTACCTGAGAGCGCCGATGTCCAGATTATCACACCATCAATCGATTCAGGAGTGACAAGGGAGAATATATCATTACGCATATATTCATCGCCATTGTCCTCCCCCAGCTTGCCTCCAGGGAATACGAAGAACGAGCCATCCTTATGCCTGCTGGCAGCTTTCGCAAAGGCTTTCCACATGGAAATACTGGAGCCCTGATAAAGATTCGCAAGCATCAGACCGATTCTCTTTCCCATAATATCCTCATCCGAGATGTTCTGGACCGAATGAATCAGGCAGCAGCTCTGAGAGTGTTGTTTCCTTTATCTCGTTCTCTGGCCCCTTTATATAAACAGCCATATCAGGAAGTGCGAATTCCCTGAGAAACTGCCTGCAGATACCGCATGGATATGAATAGACGAAATCCTCTTCCGCAGTTCTTTCAGGAGAACCCGCGATGGCAATTGCGGCAAAGAGTCTCTCCCCTTCGAAAATAGCCTTCACAGCAGCTGTACGCTCTGCACATATGGTCGCCCCATAGGAAGCGTTCTCTATGTTTGCTCCGGTATATATTTTCCCCGATTCAGTGAGAATCGCTGCTCCTACCTGGAAATGCGAGTAAGGTGAATAACTCATCTTTCTCGCTTCAAGCGCTTTCTCAATAAGGAGTTCTTTATCAATCTGCATATCTATATTCTCTCATGCCGGATATGAAGATGGAAGGAAAAATCGAAGATCTCATTCTGAAAAAACAGCAGCAAACAATTATAAGTTCTTCATTGCCTGCATCATTCCGGGATTATCAGCGGAATGGAAACAGAGGATTCCCCTGGCTCCTCGTTTCCACCGAGCATCGCAATAAGATGCTTTGCGGCAAGGGCTCCAAGCTCAAGTCTCCTGTTCTCCCACCTTGTCCA
The DNA here is from genome assembly GCA_017694915.1 of Candidatus Ornithospirochaeta stercoravium. Taxonomy (GTDB): domain Bacteria; phylum Spirochaetota; class Spirochaetia; order Sphaerochaetales; family Sphaerochaetaceae; genus Ornithospirochaeta; species Ornithospirochaeta stercoravium. The sequence continues at coordinate 32,002 of JADIMF010000098.1, read as the reverse complement.
TGTGCTATGTGTTTCCGTCCAGTCATCCTCGAAGATGGCGCATTTGATGCCTCGGTCAGGTAAAACCGGAGCGAATAAATCCGCGATGAATAATCTGTCGAATATCACGGCTCTGGACGAGAGAACTCTCTTCATATCCTCTTCGCATGGTTCATCTTCTATGACGATATCAACCACAGCTATGCCGTTTCTATTGCAGTAATCATGAAGGAACAAGCTCTTGTCAGCAGAAGGTTCAGCAAGGGAATGCTTTGATGAGACATACACTATCTGCTTTTCATCGAGATGTGAAACGATAGCCTCTACAGCAGGTTTATAGTCAAATGTTACACAATGAACGGGAAGATTATCACCAATCTGCCTTCTTCCTACGAAGACAAGAGGAAAATCCTGCTTTACCAGTGATGTGATATGCTCATCATCCCTTGTGACACCAATCATTATAGCGCCGGAGGCAAGCCTTATGCGTGATGATCTCGATTTATCCTTTGCCCAGTTATTGAGTATGAGTATGTCATATCCCTCCTTCTCGGCTTCCTGCTGTATGCCGGCGAAGAAGAGATAATATTCGCTCTTAGGATCGGTGGGAAATATATTCTCATAAGTGAATACAGCGATGATGTGGTTGTCATCACCACGCTTGAGATGCTGGGCAGCTGTATTCGGCACATAACCAAGGGACGCAGCCGCTTCCAGAATCTCCCTGCGTTTCTCATCGCTGACTCTTATGCTTTTTCCTTCCTTTCCGCTGAGCACAGCAGAGGCTGTCGCTCTCGATACTCCAGCTCTCTCTGCCACGTCGGAAAGCGTTACTCTCCTAGTCAATTACAGCACCATCCTCCTTCAGTATCGCACGAAGGACATCCGTGTTGACAGAGAGGGGGGAAATGGAATCCTTCACGGCAAGAGCGGCGGCAGTACCTGCAGCCTGTCCTGTTGCGGTGCAGCACGGACTGACCCTCAGCGAAGCATGTGCCTCAAATGTGCAGGAGATATCGCGGCCAGCAGCCATTACATTCTGCACTGTATTGTTTATCAAGCACCTGTAAGGAATCGAATAATACCCTCCCCATCTGAGAAATGTTGACTTTGTCTCCGCTCCATCTGAGTGAATATCTATAGGATAGCCGCAGCATGCGATTCCATCGGAGAACATCGTCTCATTGAGTATATCCTCAGCTGTAATCGAGTACACGCCAACCATACGTCCAGAACTTCTGACACCGACTCTAGGCCCTGACGTGAGAAGGAGGGCATCCTTGAATCCTGGAACATGTTTTTTCAGGAATGCATACATCTCCCAGACCTGTCTTCTTCCCTCTGTTTCCGCCTTTGAGATATCAAAAGGATCGAGCGGATTCAGACGCGGGATACGGGTCATGTTCACAATCACCTCATTGAGATTGTTCGTCTCGAAGCAGAGGACGATATCACGATCTATATCCAGCTCTCCTGATTCTATTCCCTTCTTCATGATGTCCTGGAAACCAGAGAAAGATAGTCTTAAGGCCTTCTTCTCAAGGCCCTTCTCATGAGGAGCAAGGAACGGAAAAAGCTCGACATGCTCTTCCATCGTCTTCCTTATAAGAGGAATATCCACACCGGAGAGCTTGAAATTCATCGTCATCGGCTGATTGACGCCATCTGGTTTCCTGCCGGACTCAACAGGAACACCTGCAAGCTTGAGAAGGATTGCGTCTCCTGTAGAATCAATGAAGACATCGGCTTTTATCCTGATCATCTCTCCCATTGATGTGACGGTAATCGATTCAGCTTTTCCATCCTTCACCTCTGCAGAGACTATCTTCGCATGATAAAGAAGCTCAGCACCGCTTTCGATGGCCATCAGCTCAAGCTCACGCTTCATGCCCTCGGCATCAAAAGGTGTTACGGTATATGTATAACCAGTACTGTCGACAGTATGCCCCGGCGAAAGCTTCTTTGCCTTGAGATGCTCTATAAGCTCATCACCAAGACCTTTTATAACCTGCTTGTCACCGGCATGGAATGTCATCATTGGACCTGTTCCGCAGGTCGTGAGACACCCTCCGAGGAAACCTGTCTCCTCGACTATAAGTACCTTTGCACCATGGCGTGAAGCGGCTACAGCTGCAAGCGTTCCGGCAATGCCGCCACCGGCTACGACAACATCATATCTAAGTTCTGTATTCATAAATCATCTCCTATTTCATTCCCGAAGTGACCATCGCATTCGATATCTTCGTCTGGAAGATGAGGTAGAAGGTCATTACAGGTATAACGGAAAGCGTAGTCGCCGCAAGCTGAAGGTTCCACTGAGGAAGACCATATGTATCATTGAAGTTCGCGAGCGAAAGAGGCAGAGTGAACTTATTGATGCTCGAGACGAATACAAGCGGTTCCAGATACATGTTCCATACCGAAAGGAATGCAAGGATAGCGGCGGATGAGAGGACCGGGACAGATATCGGGAGCATGATTCTGAAGAATATGCCCGCAGGCCTGAGTCCATCGAGTCTCGCGGCTTCCTCAAGCTCCTTCGGGACTGTTATGAAATGCTGTCTCAGAAGGAATGCGGAGAACGCTCCCTGCGAACAGAATACAGGGATGAGTATCAGAGGAACAAGCGTATCGTTTGCGCCTATGCTGTTCATCATGAAGTACATCGGTACGATCGTTACCTCGATCGGCATCATCAGAGCCGTGAGGAGAAGTACGAACAGGGCCGATCTGCCAGGGAATCTGAGACGTGCGAATGCATATCCCGAGAGTGCTGAAATGAGCACGTTTCCACCGGTTCCGAGAAGCGCTACGATGATTGTATTCAGGTAATGCCGGGCAAACGGCTGGACCTGGAATATCTCTATATAGTTATGCCACATCCATGATTTCGGAAGCAGCGTAGGTTTTCCGAATATCTCGTTGATTGAGTTCAGTGAGTTCGTCACCATCCACCAGAACGGATAGATGAAGACCACTACGATAAGCGCGACGATTATGTAGTAGATGATACTTTTTACAGCTTTAGTCTTCATAGTACGAAGCCCTCCTTCTGAGTGCCCACTGCAGGATGGTCAATAGAAGAACAATGAAGAAAAGCACTACAGCGATTGTCGATGCGTATCCGATATTGAATGTTCTGAACGCCTGATGATAGATGTAATAAACAAGTACCATCGTCGATCCTTCAGGACCACCATCGGTCATGAGTTTTATCGTATCGAAGACTCTCATCGAACCGATGACAGTAACGATCATGACCATAAGGATTGACGGCATCAGAAGTGGAAGCTTTATCTTCCAGAAGAGAATCGGCTTTGTCGCTCCGTCTATACGACCAGCTTCAAGCACGTCCTGAGGAAGATTCATTACAGCTCCCATGAAGATAAGCACGTTCGTTCCGAGGTTCTTAAGAACTCTCGACACGACGACGGCAAACATAGCCCAGCCCTTCTCGTGGAGCCAGTTAGGGCCTGTGATGCCAATCTGTGCAAGCAGATAGTTTATAGGGCCTGCCTCACCACCCTGGAAAAGGTATGTGAATACGATTGCCCATGCGACTCCCGATGTTATTACTGGGAGGAAAATGACGCTTCTTACAACCTTTGCTCCCGCTGCATTCGCACCAAGATAGAGAGCAAGCGCAAGGGACAGTACGAGGTTGAGAGGCACGACGCCAAGGGAGAATATGATCGTGTTCTTCAGCGTCATGAAGAACAGATCGTCTTCGATAAGCGTCTTGTAATTATCGAGTCCAGTGAATCCCATATTCCCGAAAAGGAGATTACGGGATTCAAAGGAATACGTGAAAACCATTATAAGAGGAACCAGAACAAGAATCAGGAATCCTGCCATCTGAGGCAATATGAAGAGATATCCCGTCAATGCCTCTCCTCTTTCAAGCTTAGACCGTTTCTTTCTCATGGTTCCTCCCATCGGTTTACTTTATGTACTTTGCGTAGACTTCTGCGACACCGTCGAGAACTGCCTGAACATCAGCGTTCGGGTTCCAGAGTCTATCCCATACGATTCTCGACTCGACTTCGATCTGCGGATACATGACGTGAGAAGGAAGTACTCTACCAGTCTCGATTGATCCACCAACTGCTGCAGCCATCTGATCTGCTGTGAGGAGAGGCTGTGATGTGAGGAAGTCAGGAGACTCGAGAACGCTGTATCTTGCTGGTGGCCATATTCCTGCCATGCGAGCTACACATTCCTCGTTTGTCATATAAGCGACAAGCTTCTTTGCGATTTCTACATTAGGTCCCTTGCTGTATGCACCGATTCCAGCCTGTCCTGTTACAGGAACATCACCCATCGGACCTGCAGGCATTGGAGCAACGCCCCATGCGAAGTCAACATCGGAAAGCTTGGATACTCTTGATACCTGAGCAGCAGTCATTGCAGCAGCACCTGAGAAGAAATCACTCTGATCTCCAGGAGGAACAACTGAGCCATCTACATAAACCATGTCATGGAAGAGCTGGACAGCTTCTGCGGATTCAGGAGAATTGATGAGGATCTGGCCATCATTTGTCCATGCATCACCACCGTAGGAGCGGATGATAGGACAGAGGTTGTGGAGGATTCTCACATCGTATCCGCCACCATCAACAGTCTGGTATCCCCAGACACCTGTTGCATCCTTGATTGCCTTGGAAGCAGCGCGGAATGTATCCCAGTTCCAGTTACCTTCAGCAGCAAGCTGATCAGGTGTCTCGATTCCTGCAGCTGCGAAGAGATCTGCGTTGTAAATCATGAAGAACGGGCTTGTTGAGAATGGAACAGCATATGTTGTTCCGCCATTCTGCCAGAGTTCCATTGCCTTTGCGGAGAAATCCTCAGGATTGTATTCAGCAAGTGCTTCATCGAGTGGTGCAAGAAGGCCGGATGCGATGAATGCAGGAGCGGATGTCTCAAGTACCCAGAATACATCCGGAGCCTGTGACCCCTGAAGCTCAAGCGAAAGCTTTGTATTGTACTCGCCGAATTCGATGGACTCGAACTCTGCATTTATCTCAATACCCTCTTTTGCTGCAAACTCATCAACAAAGCTCTGAAGAAGAGCAATCTGGTCAGGATTGCTTGTCCATGTAGCTATCTTGATATGTACAGGACCAGAAGATGCGGCAGCTTTGCTCTCTGTGCTTCCGCCTGCCACTACAGGAACTATAAGCATGAAGAGAGAGAGAAGCATGCATATAACTCTCATTTTCAAGGATGATCTCATAATCTCCTCCTTTTCGTGATTAATCGATTAATCAAATCGTATCACTACTTTCTGAAAAGGCAAGAAAGATTTTTGAGAACATGCAGGATATCGGGAGAGATGTCCAATAATGAGTGTACAGCCACCGTTATGATGGCTGTACATATCTCTCATTTGATACTGTCGAGGATTTCAATGGCTTTCATATACATCCTCGGGATATGGAACGGGCCTTTATAGAGATTACCCTTGAGCGGGGTTGCGAGCGTACCATCGCGATGGAGATAGCCGAACCATTCTCCATATTCCCTATCAATGAAATGAGACGTGATGTAATCATCGACGAGGTGGAAATGCTCAAGATAGACATCCTTGCCAGTTTCGCTGTACGCCATGAGGTTTGCAATGACAGCCTCTGTCTGCGGCCACCAGAACTTCATATCCTGATGATACTCCGATAGACTCTTTCCAAGGGCATCCCTGTACTGTATTATTCCACCGCCGTACTCGGCATCCCAGCCTTTATCCCACATCCATGAAAGGACGGAAAGACCTGTGTCGATATACTCCTTTATACCCCGCTTGCGGCCCTCGTTCATAATGAACCACGCCCCTTCAATCGCGTGTCCGGGATTTATTATCCTTCCCTCGAAATGCTCTGCGAGGAATTCCCCATTCGGGCCTACTGTCTCAAGCACCGTCTGCATATCAGGACGGATGAAGTATCTACAGCAATCCGCAATCTCCTTATCGAGATCGGATGTAAGATAATCCTTCTCCTCTGGGCATGCTTCTCTAAGCTCTGAAAGCACATTGATGAGAATCATGGAATCCGCATGTCCCCTCATCGGACGGACTGAGGAGTCGAACTTCGGGATAAGGATTCCCGGAGTGCTCTTTATCTTCTTCACATTCTCATAAAGAGCAAGTGCTTTCCTAGCATATGATTTATCACCGGAAGCTCTTGAGTATGATGCATAGCCTATGATTGCGAAAGTCTCACTGAAGAAATATCTGATTCTTTTTATCACAGGACGTCCATCATCAGTGACACGGAAGAACATACGCCCGTCTGCATCATAACAATGCTCATCGATGAATCTGACTATCGTTGAAGCAGCGTCCAGATACTCCTTTCTGCCGAATCTGATATAGGCTTCGGAGAATATCCAGAGAGCCCTGCCCTGAAACCACACTGATTTATCTGTCTCAATCAGGGAGCCATCTCTATCAAGGGATGTGTAGATACCACCGTTCTTCTTATCAAGTCCATGTTCCTGCCAGAAAGGAAGGATATTCTCTGTCAGCTCACTGTAATATCTGTCGCGTACATTCTTAAGATTTTCCATACGAAAAGCATAGCGCCGCTTTTATGTGAAAACAATGAAAAGTTATCTCATGAAGAGACATTCTCAGAATCTCAGGAAAACAGAATCCCCCAAAGCTTCTTCGATTCTATGTATTGTTTCAAGCGTAGGATTAGTTTTCTTCGGATTTTCCAGCCTCTGATACTGAGCAGGAAGAATTCCCATTCGGAATGCCATGTCACTTTGTGTGATATGCCTCTTTTCTCTGTTTTTTCTCAGGGTTATTGCAAACTGGATTCTATAATCAGGCGCAAAATACTCTATTCCATCCCCGCTTACAGAAACAGGCGCTGGAATTCTCTTTCTCTCGCTATACAGATACCCAATATATGCATCTAAAGCCTCCTGAGCATTCTTTCTTGCATCGTCTCTGTCATTACCATACGTAATACAGCCTTCCATGCCTTTTCCTAGAAAGAACACACTGAATTTTCCATCTTCCTCTTTTACAAACCGCGCTGGATATTCATTCATCTGCATACTCCTGTTCTCTTTCTTATTGCCATTTCTGTTCCCATTGGCAAATCCGAACTATGATTTGGAACAACAACAGTAATCTTTCCATTATCCATAACATAATGAGAACCTGTAATTCTCTTTACTTCGTATCCTGCTTTGCGCAATTCTCTTATAAGTTCTTTTCCACTTACAGGCATTCGAATCCCCTTTAAAACAAAAGTATCACTACATAAATATAGTGTCAATTCACAATATTCAGTATCGCTGACAGAAAAAGGAATTCATCTTTTTCTTCCTGCATTCTTTTCCACAGGTTACAATTCCTTCTGAAGGAGGACTTATGAACAGGGTTTTCATTCTCACTATTTCAGATAGGGCTTCAAGAAAGGAGAAAGAGGATCTTACAGGTCCTGAACTCATCAAGAATGTAAAAGCCGCAGGTTTCGAAATTACCGGCTACAGAATACTTCCTGACGAAAAAGATGCAATCAGAGATGAAATCATGAAAATCGCAGATAATGATACTGCAGATCTCATCCTCACGGCAGGTGGTATCGGTTTTGCAGAAAGAGATGTCACACCAGAAGCCACTGCGGAAGCTGCGGACCGGTTCGCCCAAGGACTGGCAGAAGCAATAAGAAACGCAAATATTAAAACATCTCCGAATGTCATGCTGACACGTGGAATCGCGGTAATCAGGAAGAAAGCCATAATCATCAATCTTCCGGGAACCCCGAAAGGTGCAAGGGAAGCCTTCGATGTCTTTGCCCGCTCAATAGTTCATGGCATTGCCAGACTGAAAGGAAATAATCAGATGTGATTTCTTCCCGAGAAGAATGCATCAACGCATTCAAGTACCCCACCCGCGATTGCATATGCCTTATCTGACGGCATCGTGTAATCAGCATCCTTTCCTCTGGGATCTATATCTGCGACCTTGAAGCCTTCTGTGACATAAAGTCCTTCATGAAGCATGCCTCTTATCATTCCATCGATAGTCGCTGTTATGGGAGTATCACCGACATAGGCTATAGTCTCCCCAGCTGAAACTATATCACCGAATGTCCTGATACCACGGAATACACCTTCTTTCGGACTTCTTATTACTCTTTCCGTGGTATATCCCCCGATATTCCCAGGCCTTCCCGTATTGGGAGCCGCCGAACCTTCCCTGATTATCCTCCCGAGCCTGTGACCACGCTGTGTCTCTATGACAGCATCTGCATCCACACCAGCTGTAAATCCAGGGCCTAAAGCAATTACAAGCGGTGCAGAATCAATCTTCGTTCCGAGATTCTTCTTCGCGATTATCGCGTCAACGACAACAGCAGGATGAAGTTTCTCAATCGCTTTCCCATCAGGATCGACTAACACGGGAACAAAACCATCATCGAATGCATGGAATGCATCCTCTGCCCTCTCTATTCTTACAGCCTTCACCCCATCGACAGTCATTTCACCATCGTAAACAGCTTCTGCAAAACTCACACTCCGCCTTATCTGGGTAGGCTTGTCTATCTCAAGAGCAAGCACATCATACCCCGCTCTCCAGAGCTTTATTATCGTTCCAGTGGCAAGGTCTCCCGCACCTCTCACTATAACAAGACGCTTAGCTTTCTCGCTGAGAGGCATTCCTGATGTTCTGCTATAAGCCTGCATGATCTCAGCAGTGACAGCTACCGCTATTTCCTCCGGCGTCTCCGCAGCTATATCAAGGCCAAGAGGCGAGGAAATATCCTTACCGGGGATTATACGGGAACGCGATGACATGGCACCTATGTAGAAAGCCTTCGAAGCATCCACTAGGGAAAGAATATCATCTTTCGCATGAACGGTTACAACAAGGGCGGAATACTCATCAAGGACAAGACCTGAAAGGATGCCCTTCCAATCACTTCCGGTATGTATCTCAGCTGCAAACTGACAATCCACTGGGCATATATCATAGATATAGAGAGCAAAGTCCACTGAATGAAGAGTCTCTGCAATTTTCTTTCCTACATGTCCATACCCAATTACATATGCTCTTTTCACTCTGTTCACCACATCAATCATAAGTTCCATCCTCCCGTGTCCCGAATCTACGGAGATGATTCCACCTCTGCCTTCTCTCATTGCCTCAATAGAAGCTTTCACGGCCTCAGTTTCCACATGATGACCGCCGATTGTCGAATGGGTTGCTCCATCCTCCTCCACCAGCATCCTTCCAGACTTCCTCGGTGTGGTTCCATCCCTGCCGATGACAGTCACCAGTGCAAAAGGCAGATTCCTGCTATCGAGTTCATATGCTCTGAGAAAGAGAGATTCTTCCATATATCGCCTATGCTGTTTCCTGCAATGAGCAGTTCATAAACCATGCTTCAGTTCTTACCGAAACATTGCTCTGGAGATTACGGAAGAAGAACTGGTAATCATAGAGATGGTAAACGCCGTCAGGGAACAATGAACTGGAGTAATCAGAAGGCTCTATATCAAGAGTTTTCAGCGTACCGCGCTCCTCATCAATGTATGCTCCTGTCAGATTCGGAATCTCGCTTATTATCGCTCCGGAATAATCAGTGAAGCAGCCACCTTCATTGAGGGATTTATCTGCTACTGTACTATCGGTCTTCCAATTAAGCGGATTGATACCATATGTCTTCACGCCCTCCGGAACGATTATGGAATCATTTACGAAAACATCCTCCGTGTTGAATGAGACGATGACACCTGTATCATCTTCCCTTTCAGCAAGCTTTAAGTGCGGATACTCCTCAAGATCCTCATCTGTTATCCTCCAGCCTATGACATATGCCGCGATAAGCTGATCGGCAAGTTCCTCCTCATCGAAGAACTCCTTCAGCAGCATCAGCGTCATCTGCCCACCCTGAGAGAATCCGGCAAGGATGAACGGCCTGCCGTCATTAATATTCTCAAGGTAATAGATGAACGCCTCCCTTATATCCCCATAGGCAATATCGAGATGCTCTCCTTCCTCAGATATCCTTTCAGCATAAACGGGGAATGTCATCTGCCTGTAGAACGGGGAATACATGACGGTGCTATCCTCGAAAATTCCCCTCTCCATATTGAGGGCACCGACAAGATTTCCTTTGGTCTTCTCATCGGAAAGAGACATGTTCATATTCCCATCCGCCCCCATATCAACAGTGGGGGCTATGATGAAAAGATCTGTCTCGCCGCCATTTCCCTCAGCATAATATGCCCACGTATCAGGAGAGGAATAATCAGGCGAAGCTGAACATGGAAAGACAAGGCATAGAAAAACAGCCGCGAAAATGAGTTTCCTCATCATTTCCTTATACCTACACGCTCTTCTTTTCCGTCTCGTGACAGGACTATGGAATCACCATCAAGTCTCACAGAGAACGTGCTACCATCAAGAGAGATCACGGTCAGGAAACTGCAGGAAGAGTCTGTTTTCCTGTACTCAAGGGCATCAACGCTCTTGTACATTCCCTGTTCCTTTCCAGTTGCGATCATTCCCTGTACAGGGTGCATTGCTCCCCTTACGGAAGAAAGCTCGCCTTCTCCATCGAATGAAAACGCAATTCCATCGAATACGGCACTGTCCGAAGATATGCTCTTCCTTGCTGCATCGACATGATAGAGCATCGTGTACTCATGCTCTGTACTGCCTTCAACTGCGTCATGGATTATGAAATACGGACGTGATGACAAAGCGCTCTTCTTCACGAAATATATGCTTCTCTTCCATGAAGCCGGTTCCTCGCAGTCATCTCCATACGGACCTGAGTATCCGCCTCTTGCCCATTCAAGATCTTCGCTGATTTCCCATTCGAGATCGGACTTCTCTTTTATATCCTCATCATGCCATACGTAATCGCGTCTTCTGTTCTGCCCCATTCCATCTATGAGCATCACATTGTGGCCGTATGATGAGATGGTGTACTTACGCATATCCGAGTCATCATAAGCATAGCAGCCTGAGTCAGCAACAAGAATTCTCTCTCCATCTGCAATCATGAACGAGAGCTTGTCCTCATGCTGATGACCTCTGCCGAATGGCGCTGAATCAAAGAGGGCGTAGACATCATCTTTTCCCCATCCTGTGCGGAAAACAAAGAAACCAGAGTACTCAAGCGCGATGGAATCATATGAAGGCTTCCTTCCTTTCTTTCCATCGGATATAACCCAGTCAATGGAATCATCGCTTATTAGCCGTGTTTTCGGCATAAGAAGCTCTTTGACGAAGTGATCCGTACCATCGTTTATATCAGGAAGTCTTCCAGATGGAAGCATCAATTTGATATTAACCTCAGCGCCTCGCTTTATGACATCGATGAGTGACGAAGGCATTTCAAGCCCAAAGGCCTGCATTACAGACAAAAATCTCTGATAATTATTGATCGCTACCTCATGATAGCCTGTCGTAAGCTCGTACTGGAATCCATCGGGATATATCTGCTTCTCGCTCTCTTCCTGCATCATCTTTATGGCAAAAGCTTTCCACTCTTCGGAATCCCTGAAGAACGGGAAGAGAACGGATATATGCATAAGTCCGTTCATCTCCATAAGACGCCAGTTGGCAGACATATAGTTATGCCTCAGCCTCCATCCATGCTGATAAAGCGACAGGAGGATGCCGCAAAGAAGCTCATCAGAGAAATCCTTATAGAAAACATAGATGATATAAGGCCAGTTGGCACCCATTCTTATGCCGCACTCAATTGTTCTCCAGCAGTCCGTCTCTCCTCCTGAAACATCGGGAGCAGGAGGCGGACATGTGGCTATCCATGAAGACATCAGCGAAGCCGCGGCTTCTGCATATTCCTTCTTTCCTGAGAGAAGATACTGATGGGCAAGAAGCTTCACATCATTATGACGGGAGAACTGCCATGTCCATTCCTTATAACCGTTATATGTAGGGTTTGAATGCCAGTCGACCTTGTCGACAGAACCGAAATCAGAAGGAACGCCTACAGATACAAGCGTGCCTTTTATGATTCTCTCACATGCTTCCTCATCGCTTTCACCCGGAAGTTTGTAAACGTTCTCTGGCTTCTCATAGGGAATCGAGAAGTATTTATCGCGGGTGCTGTCGAGATAAGAACGGAAGAATGCTGCAAGTTCATTCTCTGCTTTCTTTCCTTCTTCCTTTACGATATTACCAAGCCCTGGATACTCCGGATTGAGATACCCAAGCAGTTTATCCATTTCCATAATTCCTCCCTTTTCCCCGTATGATAGCACATCATCCGACTCTGACCATCAGTTTTGTGACGTGATCTGCCTCATTCTGCGTAACAGAAGAGGAAATTGTAAGCTCTTCGTAGATATCATCAAGAGGGGTAAGCGAAGATTCCTCAAGAGACTGAAGGAAATGCTCATAAAAAGAATTCAGATCCGACAAGGAGCCGGGAAAGAACATATATGCATAAACGCCCTCCGGAATAACTGAATCCGATGGGGAAGCATAAGTTGCATAGACTTCCCTGCATATGCTCCCATGGTACTTAACAGCCTCATCAAGCCTAACGATGCTTCCGATCGTGATGAACAATTTGCTATCTGATTTCTGCAGAAGATCACGATAGGCATTCTGCCATACTATATCGCTTGTATACTCATCGCTGTCGTTATCGATAGAGGTTCTTACTATATACTGCGCCCCTGAGTGCACCTTATACAGCTTTCTCTTCTCCGCGTCCTCTGCCTCCTTCACGGAAGCTTTCACGGCGCTGATCATATTCAGAAGCGAATTGCATTCATCAATCCTCTGCCTGATACTGCCTTCCTCGTTCTCGAGAAGGGCGATGAATGATGGAGTGTCCATGTTATCCTTGGATCTCTTTATCGAGGCAAGAGGAACCCCTAGATCACGCAGAGTGAGAATCGCCTCAAGCTCATTAAGCTGAGGAGCCGAGTAATATCTGTAACCGTTCTCCTTTCGTAAAGCAGGAGAGAACAGCCCGATTTTATCATAGTAAAGGAGAGTATCCTTCTTCAGTGCATAGAAATCGGCCATCTGCTGGGGTGTGTAGTAAATCGAATCAAACTTCATGGTAACAGTATACCACTTGACTATGGAGTATGCTCCATAGTTTTCAATAGCAGCATGCATTCAGAACATGAATTCTTCATATCAACAAAACCATCGCATCTATTCCTGAAAGCCTCGATACCTGGAGCTGTCGGAATGATAGCGTCTAATATCTATTTCCTGTTGGAGATGCTTCTTATCGGCAGACTCATAGGAGAGTATGCTTTCGCGGCGGGCAATCTTGCCCTCCCCCTCATTCTCATAAACTTCGCTCTCGCCGATATGATAGCTGTAGGCTCTTCGATAGGCATTGCGATAAGACTCGGTGAAGGAAAGAACGACAGTGCTGACAGATTATTCACCACAGCAGTATTCTCCGCTGTAATACTCACGCTTATTGCGGGGGCTCTTCTCATCATCTTCGGGCCAACAATGTTCCGCCTGATGGGAGCCGATGAGATGCTTGTAAAGGATGCAACTGTATACCTTGCCGTATATGCATGTTTTGCACCTCTTACATCCCTTGTGTTCGTTTTCGACAACTATCTGAGGATATGCGGAAGAGTCAGATTCTCGATGATGATGAATCTTCTGATGTCAGCACTCTGTCTGATATTCGAGTTCATCTTCCTTTATATATTCGATCTCGGAATCGGATTTGCTGCCCTTGGAACAAGCCTCGGAATGTCGATTGTCTGCATCATCTGCATTTATCCATTCGCAAGAGGAAGGATGGCACTTCATTTTGTGAAGCTGAAACATGTGAAGAGCGCGCTGAAGGATATATTCAAACAGGGACTTCCAAGTTTCCTGAACAACACATCGAGCAAGATCACATCCATCATAATGAACAGCCTTCTCCTTCATTTCGGAGGTGCTCTTGCCGTATCAGTCTACGGTGTATTCATGAATATAGATGGTATCGTCGTACCGGGAATGTACGGGATTTTCGATTCCATGCAACCAGCCATCGGGTACAACTGGGGAGCTGGAAGGAAAGACAGAGTCAGAAAGATCGTACTCTATTCATTCATTGCAATCGCTCTTCTCTGCATTCTCTTCACCCTTCTTCTCAGCATATTCCCAGGAGAGATATTCTCCCTCTTCCTGAAAACAAATGCCTCTGATATGTCACTTGCTGTGCATGCAATAAGCATAATGGGACTTACATATGCAGTCAGATGGATAAGCTACGGATGCCAGTCATTCTCATCAGCAATAGAATACAACAGGGAAGCTGCTGTACTCTCACTCTGCAATGCTCTCATTTTCCCTCTCATCTCAATGCTCGTGCTCGGCAGCTTCGAGCTTGAAGGCCTCTGGTTCGTAACGCCGCTTGCTGCAGCCCTGACAGCAATAGTCGCTGTGATAATTTTTTTCTCAAGACTGAGGAAAATCGTAAGGTAATCCTCCATGTAAAATGTCTTTCAGGAGTTTTCCGCCAGAAACGGAAAGCTCCAAGATGGCATATCACTAACGGCTTCCTGTATTCTCAACAAGAGACTTTATCATCACCTGATTTTCATAGAAAACAGATTCCAATCAAACAATCATCAAACAACAATCAAACAAATTTCTACTTGCAATATAAGAAATTATGTAAAACTAGGCCACAAATCAAAGATTTCTGTCAAACAAATTCACGCCCAATATGGTTCATACCTTCTTGCCTTTGCCCCTACAGAAGCATCCTGTATTCGGATAAGCCCCGCCTCTATCGTATCGTTTACAACTCGGGAAACTATGGCACTATTTGCCTGGTCTATACCGAATCTAGAACGCAGCATCGAATTGGAAACAGGAACAGTCTCTATGTATTTGAGACAAACTGTAAAATAACAAGTACGAATCTTATCTGCTTTTGTCCAATCCTTGAATGATGCATACCTGAAAAGCTTGATTCTCGTGAAATCAAGAGCAGTCTCTACCAGAGGAGATGGCTGCATAACACTCTCTAGGCCCTCCTCCATTCTGTCAAAGCCACTCCCCCTTTCCTCACAGACATGAAGTCTTCTAAGAAATGCGGCCAAAGCCTCATTACGAGCCCGAGGAGGAGCATCGATAACCCTGTCCGCGGGGACAAGCAATGCGCCGGGATTCGAACCTTCAAGCCTATTATCAAAAACCTCCACAAGAGGGCCAGCCCCCATAACAGACAGATCCTGATGAATCAGAATATTTCCAAGAACCTCTCTAACTGATGCGGGGGGAAAAAGGAAGTTCTCTTTGCGAAGGCCTCCATCAATTGTTTCTGGTCGTTTCAGAAACTCATAAACCAGCGAACACGTCTTCTCAAATGAAATCGCATAACCTTCTGAAACTGTAATATCATTTACTGCGTTGATTCGGCCTGCTCCCTGATATCTGATTATTCGTAGAGCTTTCGAAGCAAGAGAAGGGAACTGACGGAGATCGCGAGCAAACAGCAATGCTCCTAATGCAGTTATACCATAAGCGCCATCATCCTGATGAACGACAAATCCCTCATCAAGGAATTTTTCAGCTTGCCTTTTTGTACTCGAAGGCGTAGGCAGCCCCTGCAATACAAAATATTGCTCTAATATAAGAAGCTTATTCAGATCATCAAGTTCAACCCCGCCCTGCACAATATGCTTTTCTGCAGGAACATGTTCAAAGCGCTTCCATAAGATGCGCTCATAGTCCGGATACTTCAATAAAGGCTGAACATGCGATCCTATTCTTAGATATTCATCTTTCATGAACCTCACAGGTTCTGAGATTGCAGCAGGAACTTCCATAACAACAATGTGCTTGCCTGTTTCTGTCTCAAGCTCTATGAAATCAATATTGATTCTCGGCGTTATATTCAGAATCAGCCAATTAAGCAGATCCATATTCCCTTTTTTCTCAGTTTCTGGATAGAAAGATGTTCCTTTTACTTCGTGAGTCGAATCATCAATACCCCATACAAGATATCCATAAGGATGCTGTGAGATCGCAGCTGAATTACTCAATGCGGAAACATATTTACCAAGCATTTCGGGAATAACCTTATTAAGTTTGAATTCGAACCAGTCTTCTTCCTGTTTATAGCTTCTCAGCAAATGCACCAATGCCAGATAATCAAAACCCTTCTGCATATTATAAAGATACAAGAACATTTGCTGGTTGTCAAATAACAATCAAACAATTATCAAACAACAATCAAACAAATTTTTACTTGCAATATAAGAAATTATGTAAAAAGAGGCCGTAAATCAAAGATTTCTGTCAAACAAATCCAGATCAGAAAATGGAGAAATTTCACATTATTTGTCGACATATGATACTATCAGTGTTATCAGAAATATATCATTATTTATATTCCGATTTCACTCTATTTTTTATGTATTCAGTTGGCGGAATACCCTCCATTTTTCTGAATACTTTCGAGAAATAGTAGATGTTACTGAATCCGAGAGCCAATGCTATATCAGCAATACGCTCATTCCCCTCGGCCATCATCTCCTTCGCCTTCTCCACTTTCTTCTGGTTAATATAATCAACAAGGCTAATCCCCATGATTCTCTTGAAGCTCTTGGACATGTATCCTGGAGACACGCACGCATATGCGGCAACATCAGAAAGTGCAATATGCTCTGTTATGTGCATGAGGATATACTCGCGGGCTTTATCAGCAATCCCGCTTCCTGAGCCGCCAGTACTTTCGACAATATCCAGCAAGCCGCTCTCTATATCATCAAGGAACAGAAGAGCCTCGCTTCTTCTTGAAATGAAATCGGAAGCTGAGAACATTTCCGTTATTTCATCGCTTTCCGAAAGCCCTATCGATGCCAGACCGCTCATTACAGCAGACCGCAGTGCGACTATCATGAACTCCAGCTGACTGAGGCTGTGATCGGAAGATGAGACTGCTCTACGTATCTCTGCAAAAGACGCTCTGCAACCCACCCTGTCTTTCTCTCTTATTGCAAGCTCCAGCGTCGGGAACACCGAGCCTATGACAAGTGGAGCAGGCTTAACAGAGGCAGGCTCCTTTTCCAGATAATAAGCCATGAGAAGCGCCTCAAGCTCTGATCTCGACTGCTGCAGGCTGTCGCTTCCGGAATATACAGCCGTATGAAGGAGTTTCGTATCAAGGCCTGTCACCATGCCAGCTGCGCTTCTGACTTTCTCCTCCAGTCTTGAGGACACCGCAGCCCATGTCTCCCGGCTTATGCCTGAAACAAGATATATAAATGAACTCTGTCTCCCGGAAGGGGCCGTGACAGGATACACATTCTCAGAAAAGGAATGGATAACCTTCAGAAGAACATCCTCTTCCCAACCATGGAGCTTCCTGTAATCCTCCGCATCCCACTCCTTGTCAAAGCTTTCCGCGGGAAACTGATACACGGCGGCAATGAATGCATAAGATGAAAGCACATCACTATGAGAAAGAAGATTTCTTGTTTCCGCCGTTATCTGACGGAGGAGCAGCAGATTCAGGATCTCGGATGACAATCTGTCATCATTATTCTCCTGAAAAGATCCGGCTGTTGCTGAACGCCGAACGCTCTCGGATTCAGCCTTCTCAAGAGCAGAAAGCAGTGTCTTCTCATCAAGTTCCGTCTTCAGCAGGTAGTCAGATACTCCATAACCGACAGCTTCACGCGCGAGGCTGAATTCCGCAAGGCTCGTGAGGATGATGAAAACTATCCTCGGATATGAATCCGCACACTTCTCCACCAGGGCAAGCCCATCCATAAGAGGCATCTTGATGTCGGTAATCACTATATCAGGATGCTCTGATTCGATAATCGACCATGCTTCAGCACCGTTTCTGGCGCTTCCGATTATCTCCGCATCCGCGTTCTCCCAGTCTATGAGATGCCTTATTCCAGAAAGGATTATGGGTTCGTCATCAGCTATCAGTATCCTGAACATATCTCTCCGCCTTTATCTTCACGACAGCTTCCGTGTATTTTCCCTTCTCCGACCTGAACGAAAGTCCATATCCGTTCCCATACATCAGCTTTATCCTTTCATTGATATTCCTGACACCGACACCTGTCATGTCGGTCTTGGAATGCTTCTTTTCATCAAATATATGAGCAATCTCATCACTGTTCATTCCGATACCATCATCATGAACGGTTATAATGAGGTCCAACCCATCAACTACGGCAGATATCGTTATCATCCCGAATCTGCCCGTAGGTTCTACGCCGTGGAATATCGCATTCTCAACAAGCGGCTGGAGAGTGAATTTCTGTATTCTCATGTTCATAAGGTCTTCAGGTATGCAGTATGCAATCTCATACATCCCCATATACCGGACCTGCTGTATCTCATCGTAATCCGAAAGGAGGCTCAGCTCCTCAGAAAGCGTTATGATATCGCCAGAGCCCTTTGCCATGTTCCTTAGAAGCGTCGATAATCCCCTTGCCATATGGGCAATGCCATCATCCTTCTGCACTTCCGCAAGATAATGTATCGACTCAAGCGTATTGTAGAGAAAGTGAGGATTGACCTGCATCTGAAGCATATCCATCTCCATCTTCTTCTTTTCTTCGAAAAGCTTCTCGTTGCGCTTGAGAAGCTCGGAGATTGAGACGCTCATCTTGTTCACTATATGTCCTATGGCAGCAATCTCATCATCTCCTTCCTCGATTGATTTATCGACATAGCCGAAATCATTGGTGACAGTCAGGTATCCGATATGCTTCTCTAGCTTCCTCGTAGCCTTTGTAAGGGATCGTGACAATATGAACGAAATGATTACAAAAAGTATTGTAGAGGCAAGAATTATGGCAATGAATACGGCAAGGCCATACGAAGAGGCAATGCGGAGCGGTGACCTGTCAATGAACTGTATGACATATGAATCAGGGATGGACAGAGGGAAATTGTAAGCCGTCCATTTATTCTCATCGAAGAAGGACTCCGGAATGCTTTCGGGATACTCCTGCCCATCCGATACGATAAATATATTATTTGCATCCGCATAGGAGTAGAGCGAATCGAATATATCTGAAGAGAGCTCGGCATAGATATATCCATCATTCTCCCTTGTTCTGCCATAGGCCACGACTGCAAGTTCCTCCGGCAGATTCACGGTCTCTGAAAGGAAAAGCCTCACAACGGAGCCTGTTGGGAATGACAGGTTATCGAACTCATCGGTGCTCATTATGGAATCGCTGTCATTGAGCCATCCCGATCGTCCTCTAACGAATTCGAAAGAAATATCGGTTCCGGGCTTGAATACAACAATCTTGTTCAGGTATTCAGAGGCTATCGAACCTGTCATGAAAGTGGAAACATCATTCTGAGCATCCAGGATAGCCAACGCAGCACCCGGCTCTGACATACTGCTGTAAGAAAGCGCATCCCGCACGCTATCCTCATCGGCAATCCAGGCGACAGCTGTGATGACAGATTCAAGATTCTCATTGATCTCATCAACGATATCCATCACCCGTGCATTACCAGCAGCACTCGATTCCTGAAAGACAAGATTATTCATATGGGAAAAGAGAATGAAGAAGCAGGGAATACTGACTATGAGGAAACATATGATTACAGATATGAGTATCCTTGCTTTCAATGTCCTTCCCGAGTGATGATGCATATTTGAATTTTACCGCCATATCACTGAAAATGCAAAATTTTACCAATACAAAAGTAAAAAGGACAAAATATTGCAGACTATTCTCAGCATAATCGCTGTTTTCATATAGATATCTACCGGTGGAATAGAAAAATACAATCTTCATTCTGTCGATTCAGAGATTCTTGGTTATGGATAGAAACAGAGAATAATCCCCTCATTGGACAAGCGGAAATGAAACATCAAGTGCAAAATTTTGCCAATTCTGGCTTTATTTTTACATTCAGTTAACGAAAAAATCATGTTTGAATCAGATTATCAGACAAAAGGAGAAAAAATGAAAAAGTTCATTGTATTATCTCTTGTTGCCCTCATGGCAATTTCTTCTATTTTCGCAGGCGGCTCTAAAGAAGCTGCTGCTAATGACGGAGTCACAACTCTTACATTCGCTGTATGGGATTATACTCAGAATGCATATCTTTCAAAGGCTATCGCAGCTTTCGAGGCTGCAAACCCTGATATAAAGATCGAAGTTCAGGATTCACCTGCTGCAGATTACATCACAAAGCTCAATACACAGCTCAATGGTGGTTCCGATGTCGATCTCTTCCTCATCAAGGAAGCTGACAAGACAAAGACATTCTACGACAGAGGACAGCTTGCAAACCTCACTCCATATGTAGAAGCTGCAGGAATCGACATGACAGCATACAATGGAACAGATGCTAACTTCACATTTGACGGTAGCCTCTATGCAATGCCTCTCCGCACTGACCAGTATGTTCTCTTCTACAACAAGGACCTCTTCGATGCAGCTGGAGTTGCATATCCAGACAACGATATGACATGGGCAGAGTT
The DNA here is from genome assembly GCA_017694915.1 of Candidatus Ornithospirochaeta stercoravium. Classification (GTDB taxonomy): domain Bacteria; phylum Spirochaetota; class Spirochaetia; order Sphaerochaetales; family Sphaerochaetaceae; genus Ornithospirochaeta; species Ornithospirochaeta stercoravium. Next base: position 11,573 of record JADIMF010000098.1, on the reverse strand, counting down.
CGAGGAACTCGCAGCTAAGCTCACACAGGGCGAGGGACCGACAAAGAAGTATGGCGCATATTTCCACTCATGGAATGCATGTGTACAGAACTGGGGCGTTCAGGATGGCAAGCACTCCATCATGAGCGGCGACTATGAGTTCTTCAAGCCATACTATGAAATGGTTCTCAGAATGCAGGAAGCTGGCACATGTATGTCATTCGCACAGATCCAGGCATCTGGCCTTTCCTACACAGACGTATTCTCACAGGGTCTCGTAGCAATGCTTCCGATGGGTTCATGGCTCATCCAGACAATGGCATCCCGCACTATCTCTGGCGAGACAAGCATCAACTGGGGAGTAGCAGTTGTTCCACATGCAGACGATGTTCCTAACGGATACACAGTCGGTGCAACAACACCTATCTGTATCAACAACGCAAGCTCTGACAAGGATGCAGCATGGAGATTCGTTGAATTCATCAGCGGACCAGAAGGTGCACAGATCATGGCAGAGAACGGACAGGTTCCAGCTCTCATTGGCGAAGGATATCTTGAAGCATATGCAGCAGCACCTGGTATGCCAGAAGGCGTAATGGATGGTCTCTATGCAACACATATCTCTCCAGACCGCCCGGCTATGGACAAGGTAACACAGATTGACCAGATGCTCCTTGCAGAGCACCAGCTCATCCTCCTCGGCGAAGAGACTGTTGATGAAGGTATTGCCAACATGAACAGAAACTACGCAGAAATCATGGCAGAGTGATAGTCACTCACTGAATAAAAGGGCTGCTTTCCCGGTAGCCCTTTTTTACACTTGATGAAATACAGAAACAAAGGAGGAAAAATGGCTCAGACTGCAATGTCCGAAAAGAAAAAGGGCTCGCTGAAGTTCAGACAGTCATTGATCGGCTACTCATTCATAGCGCCAAACTTTCTCGGATTCGCCATATTCATTCTATTCCCTGTTATCTTCACGATAATTCTCTCTGTGATGAACTGGGATGGTTTCAATGCAATGACATTCGCGGGATTTGACAATTTCCGCTCGATTTTCCGTGATAGAGTATTTAAATCAGCGTTCTGGCTTACTCTTCTTTATGTTGTCTTCACAGTCGTTCTCACTCTTCTTGCCTCCCTCGCTCTCGCCTGTGTACTCAACAGAAAGATCAAAGGAAGAGATGTATTCCGTTCGGCGATCTTCTTCCCGTATGTTGCTTCAATGATTGCCATCGGCGCTGTATGGAAACAGCTTTTCGAATCGAATTACGGACCTATAAACATGGCTCTCAGGGCCATCGGTGTAAGCAACCCTCCAGGATGGTTCGCATCAACTGACTGGGCTATATGGGGCGTAATAGTTGTTGCTATCTGGAAGTTCATGGGCTATTACATGCTCATCTATCTTGCAGGTCTGCAGGATATACCTGTACAGCTTTATGAGGCAGCAACCCTTGATGGCGCTACAGGCTGGCAGAAATTCAGGAAGATCACGCTTCCTATGCTCACACCAAGCACATTCTTCGTATTCATGATGCTTACGATCAACAGCTTCAAGAGTTTCGACCTCATCTATGCTCTTACGATGGGAGGACCTGGAACAAGCACGACGCTTCTTGCGAACTACATCTACAACCAGACATTCGTCTACTGGGATTACGGCAAGAGTGCGGCAGCTTCAATCATCCTCTTCGTCATCGTACTTGCTGTAACGATCGTCCAGTTCCGCGGTGAGAAGAAATTCACCGATTATCTATAAGGAGGAAAGCAAAATGATGATAGAAAAAAGAAGTCCGGTAAAAACAGTTCTGCTGTACATCGTGCTCATTCTGCTCACATTCATTACTCTTCTTCCTCTTCTATGGATGGTCAGCTCATCATTCAAGCTCTCCAGCGAAGTATTCTCATTCCCTATCAAATGGATTCCTGAAACATGGCACTGGGAAAACTTCGTAACGATCTGGCAGAAGATAAACCTCGCGACATATACAATGAATTCATTCAAGCTGTCGATTCTCATAACACTTATCCAGCTTCTGACTTCATCGTTCGCCGCTTATGGTTTCTCCAAGTGCAGATTCCCGGGAAGAAACGTACTGTTCCTCGCCTACATCGCGACGATTGCGATTCCATGGCAGGTATACATGCTTCCACAGTATGTAATGATGCAGAGAATGCACCTCATCGACACGCATCTCTCGATCATACTCCTCCAGAGCTTCACAGCATTCGGAGTATTCCTTCTCAGACAGTTCTACATCACGATTCCTGATGAGCTTCTGGAAGCCGCAAGAATCGACGGTCTTTCTGAGTACGGAACATTCGCCCGCATAGTCCTTCCTCTTACGAAGCCTGCGATGGCAACTCTTACCATCATGAGCTTCGTTACAGTATGGAACGACTACATGGGCCCGATGATTTACTTCAACAGCGACAGACTCAAGACGATACAGCTCGGTATACAGCTCTTTGTAGGACAGTACTCCGCTGAGTACGGCCTCATCATGGCGACAAGCGTCATGGCTATAATCCCGGTTCTTATCGTATTCCTCGCATTCCAGAGGTTCTTCGTTGAAGGAATCGCATCAAGCGGTCTTAAGGGATGATATGTATTTTTATCTGAAAGATCCTAAAAAAAACATCAGCCACTGCCAGGGAAACGCCTCCTGGCGTGGCTCTATTATTGAGAAAGCAGATGAGAGTATCGAGAACATATTCTCATTCACAGATAAATATGAGATGGAGAGGTGCACGAAGAAAGTGCACTTCGATAAAGATATCGATTGGGATTATATTCCTTTCGGTGACAACGAGTGGTGCTTCGCTTTCAACCGACATACATTCCTGCTGAAGAATGCAATCGCGGCGGCCATCACAGGAGATACGAGATACAGAGATAACTGGATAAGGCTCTTTGAGGATTTCTTCCATCGCTCAGAACTCTCGAAGAAGACATCTTCCCTTTCCTGGAGATCGCTTGAGAGCGGCATAAGGATCGAGAACTACGTAAGATGCATCGAAATATTCGAAGGTATCGGAACGCCTCTCGATGAAAGCACGATGGATGATATCCGAAAGTTCTTCAGAATCCACATAAGGCATCTTCTCGCATCACACACAGCATTCCATCAGATATCGAACTGGGGAGTTCTTCAGGATCATGGTCTGTTTCTGGCCTCTCTCTATCTTGATGATAAGAAGAGCATGGAAACCGCGCTTTCCCGCCTTGATGAGGAGATGAGGCTGCAGACGTTCCCTGACGGTATGCACTGGGAACAGAGCACGATGTATCAGGCTGAAGTGCTGCATGCAGCAATGGATACGATCATCGTCGCTGATAGAAACGGCATTGCGGTTCCGGATGCATTGAGAAAGAATACACATCTCCTTGCGACGGGCCTTGCGAAAACGCTCAGGCCTGATGGCAGAAGCTATCTTTTCGGAGACAGCGACGAAATCGACATGCGCGACATGATTGCCTCCGCCGCAATTCTCTTCTCAGACGGGATTCTCTCTCACTATGCCAAAGGCGGTCTCGATGAGGAGTTCTATATGTCGAACGAGCTCGATGCAGAGCTTCCTCCAGAAGAGAATCCGGGAAATGCTTCGTACTATTTCAAGGACAGCGGCAACGCAATCCTCACGCTTTCGGAAAAGAGGGCGCTGAGATTTCATTCCGGTCTCATAGGTAGCGGCCATGGACATTTCGATCAGCTTCATTTCGATCTCTATGCAGATGGCAGTACGATTATTACAGACACGGGACGTTTCACATATGTAGACACAAAGGAACGCAGGGCCCTCAAAGGCGCGTCCGGTCATAACACCGTGATAATCAACGGGCATGACCAGTCGGTTATGGAAGACAGCTGGGGCGTTTCATCCTTTGCTGAACCTGTTTTCTCGGATGCCGTTGTCGATGGAGATTACAAATACCTCAGGGCATCACATCTTGGTTACATGAAGGAAGGTGTTTATGTAACAAGGTCGATACTGACAATCGAGGACCGATTCGTAATCATCGCCGACGATATAGCATCAGAAGGCAAAGCGGAGGCTTCCATCCTCTATCATTTTGATGAGGGAACGGCTCTGGAAGAGGAGAATGATGGCTTCAGGGCAATAAAGGATAAGAGTTCTGTGAAGCTTATTCCATTTTCAGGCAAAGCTTCCGTTTCTGAGTATCCTATGTCGAAGAGATACAATGAGATGCTCTCCTCACCTCTCTTAACGGTTAAGGATATGGCAGAAGGAAGAAAGCTCATCGTTACCCTTATAGCAATAGGAAATGAGGATTTCACATACAGGAAGATTCCTCTTGTGAAGCCGCTTTCCGGAAAGGAAATACCGGAGGAGATCTCATTCGGGCTCGAGATAGAATCGGGTAGCGACAGATACTCAGTAGCGATGATATCGAATGAATACCCCGCTGGAGGATTCCTCATAAAAGCAGGAGAAGCTGAAGCCTATGGCAGAGTGTTCATCAGAAAAAACGATGAAGAGGCAAAGGTCATCAGATACTAGGAGGTAGAGAATGATCAGGGAACTGACAGAAAAAGAAAGACTTGATGCAATAGATAACGCAGTTGCAATCATAAGACGCAATCTTCCTGAATACACATATAAGTGCCAGGATACGAATACCGTCGATGGCATATACAAGCCGATAGATAACATTGAATGGACTACGGGTTTCTGGCCAGGAGAGCTGTGGCTTGCATATCTTGCAAGTGATGATGAGGTTTTTGCCCATGCTGCAGGTATATTCGTCGAAAGCTTCCTTGAGAGGATAAAGAAACATATCGCGGTTGATCACCACGACATGGGATTCCTGTATACTCCATCCTGCGTAGCCGCATATATGCTCACACATAATGCACACGCTCGCGAAGCTGCTCTCATGGCTGCAGATAATCTCATCTCACGCTTCCAGGAGAAAGGGCAGTTCATACAGGCATGGGGAGCGATGGGTGCTGATGACAACTACAGATACATCATCGACTGCATGCTGAATCTTCCGCTCCTCTACTGGGCAGAGAAGGAAACAGGGAAATCAATATACAGGGAAATCGCGCTGAAGCACACGAAAACATGTATCGCGAACTCCTTCAGACCTGATTACTCCAGTTTCCACACATTCTTCATGAACAAGGAAACAGGAGAGCCTGTACGTGGAGAAACATGCCAGGGTTACAAAGCTGACTCATCATGGGCACGTGGACAGGCCTGGGCTGTATATGGCCTGGCGCTTGCCTACAGACACACAGGAGAGAAGAGCTATCTCGACCTGTTCGAGCACGTCTCAGATTATTTCATGGAGAAGCTTCCTGAGGACATGATCCCATACTGGGACCTCATATTCACATCAGGTGACGAGCCAAGGGACTCATCATCAGGTTCCATCGTCGCATGCGGCTTCCTCGAAGCGGCAGACTCGTATGAGAAGAATGGCGAGTATGAGAAAGCAAGAAAATACAGGAAGATGGCGAAAGAGCTTCTGAAAGCTATCTATGATACCTGCATGGTGAAAAAGGACGAAGAAGGAATAAACGGCCTTGTAAAGCACGGAACATATTCCAAGAAGAGTCCATATAACACATGCACACCTGCAGGTGTCGATGAATGCGTGAGCTGGGGTGATTACTACTGGCTTGAAGCGCTCGTAAGACTCGGCGGCTCCTGGAAGAGCTGGTGGTGAAAAGAGAACGAGGAAGGTCATCAGGCTTTCCTCGTTTTATTTACAATGAAAGATCTAGTATGGAATTTTCACCGTATCTAGTACGGAACTTTCACCATATCTGGTATGGAATTTTTTCCATATTAGTACTGTACCAAGGCAATAACATAAAGTTGCGAAAGCCCTGGATATTTCCAGAAATACAGTTTATCTGCATCTTAGGGGAATTACGGAAAACACCGAAGAATGAGTATCAGGAATCTTTCCTGCCTGAATTCGCAATATAAACACCAGCTATGATGATTGCAGCTCCCACTATCTGATAACCGGAGAAATCCTCATGTAAAAATATCGCTCCGGCCAGAATTGAAACAACTGTCGAAACACCGATGAATGATGAAGTACGGTTCACGCCTATCCGCGATATAGCGGCATTGGAAAGGAAGAAAGCAAGAATCGAGCATCCAAGCCCTTGATACAGCACTGCAGAAAGGAAGCTCATGTCAGTGAAAGGCAGCATGGCAAGTTCTGCGATGTTCCCATTCATCAGGGCATCGGCAAGTGCAAGAAATACAAAAAGCACCGCACCGAAAACAAGCATGGAATATGTAATCTCTGCTTCCGTAAAGCAGGATGCTTTCTCTACAGAGACACCGTACGCAGCATACGAAACAACAGCAATCAAAAGAGAGACGTATCCTATGATGGACAAGCTTGATGAAGCACTTACAACCAGAACGGTGATAATAACGCCTATAAGCGTAATAAGGATTCCCGCAATCTGGATCTTTGACGGCTTCTTTTTCAGGACCAGCGTAGATGCAGCAAGTGATACAACAGGAATACAAGCAAGGAACACCCCGCTCTCAGATGCTGTTGTGTTACTGATTCCGAAAGTCTCCGCTATAAAATAGATACAAGGATTGAAAACAGCTACCGCCACAAGATACTTCAGCGGTTTGTTCTTCAGATTGATCTTCACGGCACCAGCTGCAGCAAGAATCGTCACTATGATGACGGCTATAAGGAAACGCCAGCCAAGAAGCGCGAGTTCTCCAGCATTCGCAGTTGCCTTCCTTGTGAAAATATAGCTCAGTCCATACAGCGTCTCACAGCCCAAGGCACATAATGAACCAGTTAAAACCTTATTCTGTTTCATCATTCCGCGAGCAGTGTACACCATATGAAATGAAGGAAAAAGATAAGGCCCGCTTTTCAGCGAGCCCGATCATCAGCCTTTGATTCCAGATGAAGCTACACCTTGTACAAAATACTTCTGCGTAAACACGAAGAGTATGATGACGGGGATGAGTGCAAGTGCGGAACCAGCCATCTGTACCGGCATATTCGCACCACCCTGCTCCTGGAAGAACTGCAACGCAGGTGTAATGAGCTGTGTCTCTATGTTGTTTATGAAAAGATATGGATCGAGATAGTTGTTCCATATGTTTATAAACGAGAAAAGCACAGTTGTCGCGATTGCAGGTCCTGAAAGCGGAATGAATATACGCGAGAGTATAAGCAGATGCCCTGCTCCATCTATCGTCGCCGCTTCTGTGAAATCTCCGGGAATGGAGCTGAAGAATTCTATCAGAAGAATAAGATAGAAGACCTCGCTTGCCTCAGGAAGGACAATGGACCAGAGAGTGTTGAGTATCCCGATTTCCTTGAAATAAAGGTAACGCGGAACCATTGTAGTCTCTCCGGGGACCATCATCGTGGCAACGAGGAATGCAAGTATCAGAGCCTTGCCTTTGAAATGGAGACGGCTGAATGAATATGCTGCAAGGATTGTTATCACAAGCCTTATGGCTATCGTGACTACAACTGTTACGATCGTATTGCGATACCAGTCACTGAAATTAGGATGGGAAAGAACCTGCTCATAGCTTCTGAGCGTATGCATGATGCCTGGTGCAAACAGCGGCTGATAAGCCTGTCCGGACGGACGGAATGAAATAGCTATCATCATGATGAACGGATAGAGCATCATAAGCGCCAGAATCCACATGACAGCTGTAAATACAATGTCCTTCGACTTCAGTTTCTTGCTTCCCATATGGACCTCGCTTTCGTGAACAGCCTATTCACGATGATGATGAAAATCGTAAAGATGACACCCTCCGCACTGGCACGGCTGAATGCAAGGAAATTGAATGCATCATCGTATATCAATGCTGAGACTACTTTGCTGGATGTCCCAGGCCCACCACCTGTAAGACCTGCGATTACAGTGTAATTCCTGAAAGAATTGATCAGCGTTATCGTCAGCAGCATGAAAAGAGTCGGAGTAAGATATGGAAACACGATGTACTTCAGTCTCTGGAAGAATCCTGCGCCTTCGATATCCGCGACCTCATACATATCTGTCGGGATATCCTGAAGAGCCGCGAGACATGTGATGATATGGAAAGCGAGAGCAGCCCATCCTGCTATGACTGCAGCTGTCGGCAGTGCCATCACAGGGCTTGAAAGCCATCCAGGGCCAGATGCTCCGAACGCGCGGAATATTGCATTGACAGGTCCTCTCACTGGATTAAGCAGATACTTGAATACGATTCCGACTGCAATCATGTTCGTTACATATGGAATGTAGAAGCATGTGCGGACAGCTGTACGCCCCCAGAATTTCCTGTTAAGAAGAACGGCCACAAGAAAGCCGAACACCATCAGGAATGCGATATATATAACGGAAAAGACTATTGAATGGCCAAAAGCCTCCCAGAAAGAGGCACTCTTAAGAACCGTAACATAATTCTCAAAGCCAACGAATGTCGTATCCAGCAGCTTCATTTCCGAGTTTCTGTCCCAGAATCCCACGGCGATTCCATAAAGCATCGGATAGAGCTTGAAGACTGCGAACATGACAAGGAAAGGTGTTATCAGAAGATAACCGGCAACAGCTTCCCCATCTTTAATCGATCTCCTTTTCAATTCTTCCTCCAGTTATCAGACAAGGGGCCATTTCTGGCCCCCCTATACGGTTATTCAGCGTTAGCTATTGCTTCGTTGACTCTTGTAACTATATTGGCAATCGCCGTATCGATATCCTGCAGATCCATGTTGTAGGAGGAAAGCTCTTCCTTAACGATGTTGTAGTACTCTGCAGCAGCTGTTCCGACGATATCCGATGAGACACTGCCAAGTCCTGTATTGATGAGGTTCTGATAAAGATCATCAACAGTAACCTGTCCGTGTGATGCCTCTGCAATCGAACCGAATGCAAGCTGCTGATCCTCTTCGCTCATCGTTGCGAATGCAGGGATTCCGCCCTCATACTTCCACTGGTTCTCAGCAATCCAGAGAGCATATGTCAGAGCCTCTTCAGGATGTGCGGCATTCTTGTTGATTGCGACATAGCCAAGGGAAACGAGGTTGTTGTTTCCACCTTCTCCAGCTGACGGAAGCGGTGCTACACCGTAATTCCAGTCCTTAGGATAATCTTCCTGGCTATTAAGAAGACGTGTGAACCAGTTGCCCTGCGGGAACATGGCAAGACGATAGCCTTCGAGAGCATAATAATTCCAGTTCGCATTCTCCGCCTCAAGTTCTGCAACAGATGGCTGTACACCAAGATCATTTGAAATGTACTTGAACCACTCAGCATACTCCTTGAAAACAGGATCATCGAAATTGCAGCTTCCATCTTCCTTGTAGAATGGAACAGCAAGCTGCTGTGCAGGCATATACATCCATGGAAGATCGGCATTCATGAATGAGCCATATACACCTTTTTTCTTATCAGTCAGTTTCTGAGCTGTCTCAACATATTCATCCCATGTCCAAGGTCCCTCAGGATAAGGAACACCAGCCTCATCGAAGATAGCCTTGTTGTAGAATACGCAGTACATCTCCTGCTTGAATGGAAGCGCATAATAATTTCCATCATCCTCTACAGGAAGGTTTGCGCCATAAATCGAATATGGATCGATTCCAGCTTCCTCGACAGCTTCGTTAAGCGGCATGAAGAATCCAGCTGACACCTGTCTTGAGTAATCCTTCGGGCCAAGCGTCTCGACGACATCGACGGTGCTTCCGCCCATGAGATCGATATTGATCTTTGCCTTATACTCATCCTCGTCGCCAGGAACAGGCTGAACAACAACATGGATACCGGTCTCTGCCTCGAAATCGGCATTCATCGTATTGAACCATGTCTCATTGAGATATGTAGCAGTAACAGTAGTCGTGACAATCCTGTCATACTCACTCTCGGCTGAAGTCTCTCCGCCACCCATTGCGAAAACTGATGTCACTGCAAGAAGCATCAGAGCAGCAACAAGCATCATTCTCTTCATTTCGGACCTCCTTTTATTTTGTCTTTTCTTCAGCAAGAATCTTCAGAATCCTTTCGCGGTAAGTCTTATCTCTGCCTTCCCATTCAGGATAGACCTTGGAACCTTCTGCGTAGAAATCATCCTCGTTTCTGCCTTCCTGCTGTCCCTGAAGAGTATGCTTGTCGATAGCATAATCAGGAATCTGAGGCCTGAGATTACCCGCCTTGTATTCCTTCATGATCCAGTTGTACATCTCATCGCTGGATCTGTCCTTCTGGCTCTTGCAGAGGTAACGTACTGCATGAATCGCAAGAAGGCCTCTGTCACCAGGCTGCTTTGTAACCCTTCTCATCTGATCAAGTTCTCCGATGAGAACAGGTGCCATAGGATTGGCAAAACCCACATCCTCTACGCTTATGGTTCTGAGACGGAACCAGAGATAATCCTCCATATCCTCGCTTGTGATCATCATCTCATAAGCGAGTGTTGCGGCATTCTCCTCATGCCCTCTTCTGATTTCCTTCTGCAATGCGGAAATAACAAGATCTGCTGCAAGACCGCTTATCGTCTTGCACTTCTGCCATGGATCATATGGAAACTCTGCCATTTGATACACCTCCGGTAATTATGAGCTCATCCTATCAGTAATAATCTTGTATGCTCTACCGGATTTTGTAGTCAGAAGTTTATGATTTGTAGCATCAGCATTATGCGGTGTATAATCTCTGACATGAAATACCTGAAGGAAGTCATACATTCACCTAAACGCTTTGAGCAGTGGCATCTATCCCCCAGCATACTTGAGGTATATCCCTTCAGGCTGGCAATGGTTCGCCATGGAGGATACGGACTGCACGATATAGATTTCTATGTCGAAAGGATTTCATCACGTGGCTTCAGCGCTGTTGTCATCACGCTATCAGGAAGAGGAAGATTCACGATGGAGGATGGGACTTCCTTTCTTGTGCATCCTGGAGATGTATTCGTCTCATCCGCTTCCGGACAGGGACACATAGAGGAAACAGAAGGCCCTGAACCCTGGGAACAGCTCTGGCTGCTCTTCTCCGATAATTCAGGAATCATCCCTGACTCGATAGACGACTATGATGTTTTCCAGATTGATTCAAAAAGAGAAACATCTTTCATAAGGGAACTTGTGCGGAACATCATAGATGAGGATCTGTATGAGGGAAGTACCAGCCTGAAATCAATAGAGCTGTCTGCAGAGCTCCTTCTCCTTATAATCCAGAGGGCCATCAGACCAGCGGGGAACACGGAAAGCAGGCTCCATCACAGCCAGCTTGCAGCACTCTGGAGCGAGGTCGCAAAGGATATGTCAGAGCCATGGAAGGTCGAAGATCTAGCAAAGATGATGAACTGCAGCCGGTCCCAGCTTACAAGAATCTGCAACGATATCTATCATAAATCACCGGGGCAGAAGATAAGAGAAATGAAGATGGAGAATGCTAAGATACTTCTCTCTGGCAGTTCGGTTCCGATACATGAAGTAGCAGAAGCCGTGGGCTTTTCCAGCCTTTCTCTCTTTTCCTCTTCATTCTCTTCATATACGGGAATGGGGCCAAGAGAATTCAGGAAGATGAAAATGGAAGAAGAGCATTCCATGAACAGGAATCCAG
>JADIMF010000097.1 GCA_017694915.1 Candidatus Ornithospirochaeta stercoravium | reverse complement strand
CTTCAAAAAGGACATGGCCTGTATGGAGGAATCCAAGCTTCTTAAGAAGATGCTTCATTATCGGGTTTGATTTATCTGTATCGATCCTGAGGGAAACAGCTCCGTTCTCTTTTCCGATTTCCACGACTTCCTCAATGATTGAACTGAAAAGTCCTTTGCCTCTCCAGCTGTCAGATAATGCAAGTCGGTGTATGGCGATATACGGACCAGCTGTAATCCATCTTCCTTCAATACGGGCGTATGAATCATCATGTGAGACAATTGCCATATACCCTGCAATCTCATCATCAACCAGGATTTTGTATCCGATTCCTTCCTTAATATCCTCTTCTATAAGAGTTCTGGAAGGGTAGCCACCAGCCCATTGCTTGTTACCGTAACTGAGCTGGAAGCTTCTGGCTTCCTCTATGATTTCTATTATTCTGTCAGTATCTTCACTGGTGGCTCTGGTAACTGTCATGATGAAAGTATACATGCTTTCAGAGATTCAGAAGAAGGATAGCAGGGATAATCAGCGCGATACTTATCATGCACCACTTTGTTATCCTTTCGCAGAAGATAAATGTGCTTGTCGCTATTACTACGAGAATTGCTCCGACACTGTATGTTGGATATGCGATATATGCGCTCACATCCGAGAGTGATTTCAGCAGGAAGAGGGAAGAAAGATAATTCGGAATTCCCAGGGAAAGCCCTACAACGATCTCTTTCTTCCCGATTCTTCCTTTCTTTGCAATTGCTATTGTGAAACATATGAGGGATGCGAAGATGAAGGTGAATCCCATGAACCAGTCATTGAGGCTCTGAGAGCCGAATTCCTCAAATACCTTCAGAAAGCTGTCAACGATTCCATTGAACAGAAGTCCGAGGATTAGAAGTGTGAATACCGGTTTCTGATGTTCTTTACTTGTCTCCGTTTTCTCCTGCGGGATATTCATTATGCAGAAGGCCACCAGAACCATGATTATCCCAATTACTTCTTTTGCAGAGGGACGTTCTCCGAAGAATACTATCGAAAGACATGTCGGAACCATGACTCCAAGACGTGAGAATGTTGACTGGAGTATCGCTCCGTTTCTTCTGACATTCACCTGGTTCATCACCATCCCTGCAAGGTAGAGAAAACCATTGATGGCAGCAAAGATGATGCAGAGGCCGAAATCCTTGTTTATGGCAGGAGATGGCTGTCCTATACGTGAGATAATGAATGGAATAAGACAGGCCATATAGTTGATTGCAAGCATGAAGTATCTGTCATACTCCCATCTGCTGCTTGCTTTAAGGACAATTGAAACCATCGCACTGCACAAGAGACCTGCTATCAGAAAAAGCATCCCGAACTCCTTTCTTTCCCAGAAGCATTCTAGACAGAGAAGTGCTGGTTAACAATACCGGTTTTGTCTGAGAAAATCATTTCAGCAGATACTGATGAGTTACGGATATGAAGAAATCTGCATCCCAGATTGCGATAGACTTCGGATTCTTCAGGAATGGTCTTACATCGTCTTTGGCCTGTTTATAATCAATGCTTCTAAATTTTCTGTCCAGAAGTTCTACAATATATTCAATGTCCAAAAACGTCTCATCTGTAATAAACTCAGAATCTACGAGTTTTGCCTTCAGGTTCTGCATGTTTATCTCAGCATGCTTTGTCAGGTAAAACAGATAATCATATAAATCCCTGCCTTTTACTCTTGACCAGCCCCGACATAATATAGCATGTATTTTTCCTGCAAATAATGAGCTGATATCATACATCCTGATTTTACAAGGCGAGGGAAGCAAAAGAATTTTGAAATCACAGCTAAATCCAGCAGGAGGATTTGTATCAACTTCAAATTTGATTTTTATCAGTTCGTTGTATGGAACTTTTTCAGCACTGGCCGGATAGAATTTGAACAGGTGTTCACGGGTGTTTCCCTTGACAAATGCTGACCGCTTGGATGTTTCTATGCTCTTTTTCTTTTCTTCTACTGTGAAATTCAGCCCAAGAGAATTTATTTCATTTGACAGGAATGAAAAGTATTTTGATAAGTCGAAGTCTGGATCTGGTTTCAGCAATGAAAAATCCAGGTCTTCAGAAAATCTGTCTAATCCATAGAATATTCTTAAAGCTGTTCCCCCATAGAAGGCCGCTTCATTAAAGAATCCTGCCTTTGCCAAACCGGCCAGTACAACTTCCTGGATTACTTCCTTTAAAGCATTTCGTTCATCATTAATATTGTTAACCTTATAACGGGATAACATCTGTTCAATTATATTGGTCATTTTTTCCTTTCCGTATAAGCTGGAGCAAGTATTTCAGATTTGCTGAATGATAAAGCGGCGCAAGATAAGATATATCATCCATATTAAGATTCCAGAAATCATCCTGGTCTATTCTTAAATCATCAAAAAGCAGATATTTGAATTCTTTCATATTCCTGACAGGACTGAGTGTATAAAGCTTGTCGCACAAGGCCTTCTCGCAAGTTGCAACCTGATATGAGTAATTCCCACTGACTTCAGCAATTACGCAGTGAGGATAGGCAAGTTTCGGAACATCTTGATACGTGTATATGCCGAAAGCATTTTTATATATCTTCATTTTTCTTTTATTGAATGTTGCGGATGTGAGTGTATGGACTGTTTCGGGAATTAGATCATGGATGTAAAGAACATAGTCAAATGAAAGATATGAAGGACTGTATATCCAGGAGGCAAGATATGCAGGATCTATGGCTGCATTATCCTCGTAAAGACCACGGGCAAATTGAATGAGTTTTCCATCCCTGACAAGCCTTCTGATTTTCCCTTTTGCATCAGCATAATTGCTATATTTCTGCATAAGCTCACTCGTTGAATATATCATATTTGCTCCAGTAAGTTTTATATTACACAACTTATTGGAGCAAATCAATGAAAATCATAGAGTTTATCTTTTGAAAACATTCAGTTTTTCTTTTTCATTATTTTTCCTTTACTGTTAGACTTTACGTATGTTCGAACTAAGAGAAGCGAAAGGAAATAGCTATTATATCGAGAGTCCTGCGAAGATTGGCCTTGTAAAGATAAATGATAACGATGTCTGTCTTATAGACAGCGGAAGTGACAAGGATGCCGGGCGTAAGGTCAGGCAGATATTAGATGCAAATGGCTGGAAGCTTAAGTCGATATTCAATACTCACTCGAATGCAGATCATATTGGAGGGAACAGCTATCTGCAGAAACAGACAGGATGCAGAATCTACGCACCTGGAATCGAGTGCAGTTTTGCCCGCCATCCTGTATTGGAACCTTCATTCCTATACGGAGGATATCCTTTCAGTGATTTAAGGCACAAGTTCCTGCTTGCCCAGGAAAGTGATGCTGAATATCTTTCCGATGATGTCCTTCCTGAAGGTATGTCTGTTATCCCTCTTCCTGGTCACTTTTTTGACATGGTCGGATTCCGCACCTCGGATGATGCTGTGTATCTTGCAGATTGTCTCTCAAGCCGTGAGACACTGGATAAGTACGGTATTACCTTCATTTACGATGTAGGGGAGTATCTGAAGACATTGGAAATGGTGAAGACGATGGAGGCGGCCGTCTTCATTCCTGCGCATGCAGCGGCTACTGAGGATATCGCAGAGCTTGCTGAATACAATATCGGTAGGGTGCATGAGACTGCAGAACGTATTCTTTCCATCTGCCGGGAAGCGCTGTCTGCAGATGGCGTGATACAGAAAATCTTCCAGACTTATGGGCTTGTTATGAGTGCTCAGCAGTATGTTCTCATAGGAAGTACTGTAAGATCATATCTCTCGTGGCTTAAGGATAACGGGCAGCTTGAAACTGTAATTGAAGACAGCATGCTCTTGTGGAGGACTCTCTGAAGTGTACTGTTTCCATTATCCGGAATGAGGGGTACAATCTGAGCCAAGAGGCTTATTATGAAAGTACTTGTTCTTGGAGGCGTGGCAGCAGGAACCAAAGCAGCTGCAAAATTAAAAAGGGAAGACCGATCGATCGATGTGAAGATCCTTACGAAAGGAAAGGATATTTCATATGCAGGTTGTGGACTACCGTATTATATCAGCGGGATAATCCCGGAAAGAAGCGAGCTTATCGTCAACACTCCTGAGAAATTCTCTGCGCTTACCGGAGTCGAAGTTATCACAGGTGCCGAAGCCACTTCCGTAGATTTCCCTTCAAGGACTGTTTCCTATACCAGAAATGGCGAGATGCTGAGCGAAAGCTACGACAAGCTCATCATCGCCACAGGTGCTGAGAGTATCGTGCCACCTGTTGATGGTACATCTCTGGAGGGGGTGTTCAAAGTAAGGACTCCCGATGATGCGGAGGCAATCAGGGAGTATGCAGGTAAAGAGAACGTGCATCGTGCTGTAGTTGTCGGTGCCGGTTTCATCGGCCTCGAAATTGCTGAGAACCTGAAGCAGAAAGGCCTTGAGATCACTGTCATGGATATGGCTGGCAGTATCATGCCTAATGCTTTTGATGAGGAGATGGCGCTCTGGGCAAGAAAGCAGATTGAGAGTGCTGGCATAAGAGTGATGACATCTACAAAGCTTGAGGCAATCAATGGTACAGATCATGCTGAAAGCGTTAAAACCGATAAAGGAACAATCCCTGCGGATATCGTTATACTTGCGCTCGGTGTTCGTCCTTCCACTGCATTCCTGAATGGAACAGCTATCAAGATGGAGAAGGGAGCCATTGTAGTCGGCCCCGATATGAAGACGAATATCGAGGATGTATATGCTGCCGGTGACTGTGCTCTTGTATCGAACAGGATTACCGGAAAACGGATGTATTCTGCTATGGGATCTACTGCGAATATCACAGCGCGTATACTTGCTGAGAATGCTGCAGGAAAGGATGTCTCTTATCCCGGAGCCGCTGGCACAGGTGTCGTCAAGCTTCTCGATAACCTTAACGCAGGCAGAACAGGTCTCACGGAAGAAGGCGCTGTCAGAGAAGGTTTCGAGGTTGTTTCAGTTGTAGCTGTAACTGATGATAAAGCTCATTACTACGAGGGTTCATCATTCTTCATTATGAAACTCATTGCGGAGAAGAAGACTCATCGCATTCTCGGTTTCCAGGTCCTTGGTAGTGGCAATGTCGACAAAATGACAGATATCGCTGTCGTGGCTGTATCGAAGGGAATGAGGACTGAAGAGTTCGAGGCAATGGATTTCTCATATGCGCCTCCTTTCTCCACTGCAATTTCTCCGTTCGTGCAGGTATGCTGCATTCTTGAGAACAAGATACTCGGTGAATTCGAGACGATGACACCTCTTGAGTACCTCAAGACGAGGGCTAAGGGCTACAAGGTTGTTGATGTGCTTCCTGAGAAGACGATACCAGGCGCTACGTGGGTAAATCTTGGTGCGGTTACGGGACCAGTAGATGGTCTTGGAAAAGATGAGAAGCTTCTTCTTGTCTGTGCTCGTGGTAAGCGTGGATATTTCCTTCAGAACAGGCTTAAGTACTATGGCTATACCAATACAAAGGTGCTTGAAGGGGGCCTCTCGTTCAATGATGTCCGTGTCGATTTCGGTTCCGTCATACCTGCTGATGAAGTGAAGAGGGTGAAGGGACTTGGATGTCTTCAGGATAAGCGGCAGCCAGATCATTTCAATGTCCGTGTCATAACTAGAAATGGAAAGATAACAGCTTCAGAGCAGATGGCCATCGCGGAGGCGGCAACGAAGTTCGGTTCTGGCGAGGTTACTATGACAACCCGTCTCACGCTGGAGATACAGGGTGTAGCTTATCAGAATATAGAACCGCTTATTGCGTTCCTGAAAGAGCATGGACTCGATACAGGCGGAACAGGCAGCAAGGTACGTCCTGTTGTTTCCTGTAAGGGAACCACATGTCAGTATGGACTGATTGATACATTTGATCTCTCAGAGAAGCTTCATCATATTTTCTATGAGGGGTGGCATAATGTATCGCTTCCTCATAAATTCAAGATTGCTGTCGGTGGTTGCCCGAACAACTGTGTGAAGCCGAGTCTCAATGATATCGGAATAATCGGGCAGCGACTCATATCATTCGATTATGACAAATGCCGCGGATGCAAGGTCTGTCAGGTGGAGAAGGTATGCCCGATAAAAATCGCTCATCTTGAGAATGGAAAGCTTGTAATCGGGGAAGGTGAGTGCAACCACTGCGGCAGATGTCTCGATAAATGTCCGTTCGGTGTTGCTGCCCATTATACGACAGGCTATGCAATCTATGTCGGTGGCCGATGGGGTAAGAAGGTCGAGATGGGCAAGAGACTGTCCAGAGTCCTTACAAGCGAGGAGGAAGTTATCCAGACAGTTGAGAATGCAATCCTTCTCTTCCGTGATGAGGGAATCAGCGGAGAACGATTTGCGGATACTGTAAACAGGCTTGGTCTTGAGTATGTGGAGGATAAGCTCTTCAGCTCCAAGATTGACAAGGAGGCAGTCTTGAAGAAGAATGTGATTGGCGGGGCAACCTGCTGATCCGGATACAGGATTTGCCATACTTGGAATAGAAAGGAAAGGGCCTTGAAATAATCCTGATTCCGTTCAATGGAATCATATGAAGCGAAGGCTCTTTCTTTTACTGTGTCTGATCATCATTTCCCTGATGCCGCTTTCCGCTGTAAAGACGGCATGCCTGAATTCCTCCCTTGCCGATTTGTGGCAGCTCGCGGGTGGTAGTGTGGACATCACAGTGGAGGAATCCGTTGAACGCGGTTTCGCATCGCCTGAGGCACTTCTTGTTGATTCGGCTTCCGGCCGTAATATCAATACAGAGCTTCTTGTTGCAGCAGAACCCGATCTGGTTATCGGCTCTGCAGATACTGCAAGTCATGTAAGGCTCAGTTCTTTCCTCGATAAAGCCGGTATCGATATGATTCTTGTCGATATGGACTCCTTTGACGATTTTCTTTCGGTATTCCATACCCTCACGGATATAACAGGGCGAAGCGATCTCTATGAGAAATATGGAGAAGGACAGAAGACAGCAATAGAGGAAATCATCGCTAATGCAGCTGGATATGAATCGAAGCCGCGTGTTCTGTTTGTCAGGGCAGGGAGCGCATTCTCATATGTAAAAGCAAAGAGAACCGATGATCATTTTGCCGCGAAGATAATAGAGGACCTCGGAGCGGTGAATATTGCAGATGAATATGGAATGCTTACCGATTCTCTTTCTCTGGAAGCGGTTCTTGAATCCAATGCAGATAAGATTCTTGTCGTACCGCAAGGCGATGAGGATGCAAGCATTGCGTATATAACCGATCTGTTCTCACAGCCGGGATGGAGGGATGTTAGAGCCATAGAGAACGGGAGTGTCTATTTCCTGCCGAAGGAGCTCTTCCATTTCAAGCCTAATGGAAGATGGGCGGAAGCGTATGAGATGATGGAAGAGGTTCTGTATGAATAAGAAGGCATTCCGTATAGCTTTTCCATTGCTGATTACCCTTACCATTCTGATTGCACTCCTGTCGCTGTTGATCGGAAGCGCTGACATAAACCCTGTTCATGCGATTCTAAATAAGGACAGTACTGATCATATAATCCTTTTCTCCGTCAGGCTCCCGCGTATGCTTGCCGCAATGCTGGCAGGCCTTGCTCTTTCAGTGTCAGGACTCCTTCTTCAGAGCGCGACAGGAAATGATCTCGCAAGTCCCAACATCATCGGAATGAACTCTGGTTCCGGATTCGCGGTTCTTCTTTTCCTTTCCTTCTTTTCAGAGCTTTTTGATGTGCTCCCGTTTGCCGCGTTCATCGGAGGTCTTGTCGCTTCCTCCCTTGTTTTCATCATTTCTGCTTCGGTATCGCGAATGAATTCATCGGGATCATTGATTCTTGGAGGAATTGCGGTGAATGCTCTATTCAATGCATTCATCAGTACCCTCAGTTCCCTTGATCCCGATGTCCTCAGTACATACAGTGCATTCTCAATCGGTGGTTTCTCTTCCGTTCAGGCTTCGATGCTGTATGTGCCTGGAATCATAATCATTGCATCTTCTGTAGCCGCATTCTTTATGACAGAGAGAATGGATGTCATAAGGCTTGGTGATGAGATTGCTTCTTCCATGGGATACAGACCGCTGTCAATCAGAGTCTCTCTTGTAGCAATAGCAGCTCTTGCATCATCCAGCGCTGTGACATTTGCCGGTCTTCTTGGCTTTGTTGGACTCGTTACTCCTCATATCGCGAGATTCATCTCAGAAGGTGAGAGCCGTAAGACTCTTCTGCTTACAGTTGTTATCGGGCCGCTTCTTGTGATGCTTTCCGATCTTCTTGCCAGAACTGTAGTCATGCCGGGAGAACTTCCTGCAGGTGTGTTCATGGCTATCATAGGAGTCCCGTTCTTCCTCTTTCTGCTTATCAGGAGGGCAAGATGATTGAAATCAGCAATCTCTCTGTTTCTGTAAAAGGCCGTGTGCTTCTGAATGGGATCTCAGCTGTCATGGAAGATGGGAAGATATATGCGCTTCTCGGAGAGAATGGCAGCGGCAAGTCGACATTCATACGTGCACTCACTTCATATTTCCCCGATTATTCCGGTTCTATCGCTTTCGATGGAAGGGAATTGAAGACATTCAGGCAGAAAGAGAGGGAGAAGCTCCATTCGCTTCTTCCTCAGATGCTCCCTCATTTCGACCTTTCCGTCTCATCTTTCCTTTCGATGTATCCAGATGGGAAGAAAGAACTTTCAAAGCTCGGCCTTGGTTATCTTCTTGAAGAGAGGATGAATACTCTCTCTGGAGGGGAGAAGGAGATGGTGTTCCTCGCTTTTGCTCTTTCCAGATCTGCTCAGCTTTATGCTTTCGATGAGCCGGAGGCAGGGCTTGATGCAATGTATAAGGAAAAAACGGAGAATGCTGTGCGAAGACTTGCTGAAGGTGGTAAGACCGTCCTTGTTTCCTTTCATGATATAGGGCGCGCGCTCAGGATCGCAGATGGTTTCATGATCCTGTCACATGGTGAACTTGTATTCTCGGGAAACAGGGAAGAGCTTCTTGATGATAATGTAATTGAAAGGATATTCGGCCTGAAGCGTGCATTATTTACAGATGAGAACGGTGAGAAGCATATTCTCTTCATCTAGTGAGCAGATTCCTGAAATGAGAACAGACCAGTTCTGAGAAACCATCTGAAATAGACAATAGTCCTTTCTCTCTGAGCGTGACTATCCTGTCTTTTCTCTCATAGAACGGTACGACTCTCTCTTTCATATCTTTCTTCACATGATGACCTGCCGCAAAGAGAAAAGGGATTATGATGATGTGCTTTGTATCTGGAA
>JADIMF010000096.1 GCA_017694915.1 Candidatus Ornithospirochaeta stercoravium | reverse complement strand
TATGCATTTTGTACCAGATAACCTAGATTTTGAATTGAGTCCGTATACAGGATTGACCAGAAAGCATTGGATAGAAGCTGGAAAGTATATTCTTGAAGGCGTGTTCAGACATGTGAAGACAATGGATTCTCCTGTACTCGTACCTAGATATGAGACGGAGATTACATATCCTAATAGTCATACTCCTGCCTGGAAGGTGCAGGCAGAGTATTATGAGGGGCTTGCTCGCAGCTTTTTCATAGCAGCTCCTCTTATACACATAGAACCGGAGCTTGAAATCGCTGGAAAGAACATGCGGACGTATTATAAGGATCATATTCTCCGTTCCTGTACTCCAGGTGATGAGCAATATGTTCTTAGCTATAGCGATATGGACAAGGAATCAGAACCTTCGTTTGGTCTGCATACTTATCAGCAGACGGTAGAAACCTGTGCTATCGTAATCGGGCTTGTATCTACGAAGGAAGAAATCTGGGATACATATTCTGAAGAAGAAAAAGATAGGATTGCTGCTTTCATCCGTGACTATGCAGAGGGAACAACTGCAACACAGAACTGGCGTCTTTTCAATATGCTTGACCTGGCTTTCCTTAACATGATGGGTTATGAGATCGATAAGTCCATCATGAGAGAACATGCTCAGGCAATTCTTTCGTATTATGCCGGGGATGGATGGTATCGTGACGGACATTCCTTTGATTATTACTCGCCATGGGCATTCCAGGTATATGCCCCGATCTGGTGCAGATGGTATGGCTATGAGAATGAGCCTTATCTTGCAGCTGAATTCGAGAAGAATGCAAATGAACTCATGAAGACATATGACAGGATGTTTGACGCAGACGGACATGTGACGATGTGGGGCAGGAGCAGTATATACCGCAATGCCGCCACCGCTCCATTTGGTGCTGTCTTCAATCTCCAAAATGTGTCAATGAATCCAGGTCTTGCAAGAAGAATCGCATCCGGGGCTTTGATGCAGTTCTTCGGTAGGGATGACATTCTCTATGAAGGCGCACCTGTTCTTGGTTTCTATGGACCATTTACGCCGATGGTGCAGAGCTATAGCTGTGCTGAAAGCCCTCTCTGGCTAGGAAAGGCCTTCCTCTGTCTTGAGCTTCCTGAAGATCACCCGTTCTGGACAGCGAGGGAGGAGAATGGTGTATGGGAAAAGCTGAAAGAAGGCGAAACGAAAGAGACTGTACTTGATGGTCCTGGACTCTGCATTGTAGATCACCATGATAACGGAACTATGGAACTCCGTACTGGTAAGGTCATGAAACGTGCTGATGACAGTAATGGCAGGTGGTGTTATGCAAAGCTTTCCTATAACAGTAAATATCCATGGGAATCTGATCTCCCGTCTGGACTGAGTGCCTCAAGCTATGTAATCAAAGAGCCGGATATCTCCAAGACTGAGCAGATTAACAGCATTCTGTGGAGCGGCATGCGGGATGGAGTTCTCTACAGACGAGCTTTCTTCGACTTTGACAGTGCTGGCGATATGCACTGGACAAGTGCAATCGATCTTGCCGATTTTCCTGTTGCGAAAGGTATTGTGAGGGTGGATAAGCTCAGGCTTTTCCATAAGCCTGCTGATATCTATCTTGGTTCCTACGGCTTCCCGTGTTCGGATGCAGAGTACAGGGTAGAGACAGAAGGCGATGCCAGAGCGATTATCATTACCGGTATCGGTAGTGATGGAAAGAGGCGGCATATGGCCATGACCGTATTCGGAGGATGGGATGATCTCTATGTTGAGAAAAGTTCAGGCACGAATCCTGATACAGCTGAGAGCCATATCATTTTCGCTCATGCATCCAGAAAGAAGGTTTTCTCATATGATCCATACATTCTCATCAGTCAGGTCATAACAAAAGAAGGTGAGGA
The DNA here is from genome assembly GCA_017694915.1 of Candidatus Ornithospirochaeta stercoravium. Taxonomy (GTDB): domain Bacteria; phylum Spirochaetota; class Spirochaetia; order Sphaerochaetales; family Sphaerochaetaceae; genus Ornithospirochaeta; species Ornithospirochaeta stercoravium. The sequence continues at coordinate 1,494 of JADIMF010000096.1, read as the reverse complement.
CGGCTTTACCGAAGATGAGGTTTTCAGCGTCGATAGCATCTCCTATGCCGATAAAGAACAGTGTGGTGGTTATGGTCCTGTTTCAATCAGGATGAAGACAGGGGAAATCCACAATGTAGATTTCAGCGGTATAGAAGGAAAACTGATGCTATGAATTTGAAGGCAAGTATTGAGGCTACTCAGTAAAACTGCAGTAGCCTTTCCTTGTCGATAAATCTTATAGAAAATGAAATGAGAAAGGAACATTGATTTGCAGCGCATATTATTAGGAGGATATTTCTACTCTTGATGAACATGTAAATCAGAATAAAGGCGCTAGTTAGGATGTTTGAACCCTTCTTTTCAATTCATTCAGGAGCTTTCTATCAAAGGACATGATTTCTGTGTCTGCTGATAATCCTTCTGCAATAAGCAGGCAGTCAACATAATCCAGTCTTGTTTCTCCGAATATATTCAGGGCGTTTCTGATTGTTGTCTCCCTATCAATGGAAATATCATCCAGAAGGGCAATAATAGCTTTTGCAGCATCCGGACGCGGAATAGCATATAAAATCTTACTGGTCAGTACATAAAGGACTTCTGAAATTGTCTCAGGGATAACCTCGACTCCATTTCTGATTATTTCCGTTGCCTTTGCTGCGGCTTTCGCATCATCTCCTGTCAGATAGCGTACCAAAATATTCGTATCAGCTATTCTTCTCATTCCATTTCTCCACAGCCGCCTCTTTCCAGGCTTTCTCCATTTCTCTGTCGCTGATATGTCTTTTCACGTATCCTTTCAGCATCCCTGCAGCCTTCAGCTCATTTGGTTGCTTTGTACTTTTCTGTACAAGAATTCCACTTTCAGTTACCGTTATGATTACCTTGTCACCAGTGGAATATCCTATGGATTTAAGTATATCGTTCGGAATACGTACTCCCTGAGAATTTCCCCATTTTGATATCGTGGTAATCATTTATATTCTCCTTTCCTTGTATTAACATTGTATATACATAAGTCTGAAAAGGCAAGAATTTCGTGTTGACTCAAAATAAACCAACTGAAGCAATACCAGATGCTGATACAGATTGGAGTATAAAATTTCAGATCCATAATTTTGCTCTGGAGCAGAACTTCAAGCACATCGTCAACATCGATATCCCTTCCTAGCATTCTGTTTATGGTGTGTAGAGAAATATCACTTTGTTCTCTTTGCATAGATGTGGACTTATACTAATAAAGTAGACAAATAAATGAAAAGGAATTAAAAAGAAGAATAGACAAGGAAATGGAGGGAGAAGACAAATGGCATATGTGCCGAAATACGAAGAGGAATTCAAGAAGAATCTAGTGGCACTGCATAGCAACGGCAAAAGCCAGGCGGAGCTGTGCCGTGAATACGGCGTGTCAGAATCAGCGCTGGCAAAATGGATCAAGAACTACTCATCAGTGAAGACCGATGACGGAGAGGTGATCACTGCAAAGCAGGTCAAGGAGCTGCAGAAGAGGAATGC
>JADIMF010000095.1 GCA_017694915.1 Candidatus Ornithospirochaeta stercoravium | reverse complement strand
TATGGGAAGATGGTGACAAGAAGAGAGGGGAATACTGACAGAAGAGAAACAGCACTTCCTCTTCAGAAGGATGAGGAAACTGCAAATGGCATGTATTACCATGTATCATTCTACGATCTGCAGTGCGCGAACCATATCACTCCGACTCCAGTTTCATTTGCATTGCAGGCTGAGGAGCTTAACAATGCTTATCGCTGCGGAATACGGGATGCCATCATCGTCAATGTCTCAAACGTGAAACCACACCTTGCGGCAATCTCACTCCTTGCGGATTTCTGGAGAGATGGTGTTTCAGATGGGGATACATCGCTTAAGAAGTATATATCCTCATATTTCAGCGATGATCCTGATTCCGTGATTGCTTTCATGAATTGCTATTGTGAAGCTTCTTTATCGTTCGGACAGCATGAAGATAACAAAGGTGGTGATCAGGCCGCCGCATTCCCTGTGCGTATGCTTGCATCTTCATGGGTGAGAGGAGAGCAGAAGTGCGCTGATTATGCTTTCATCCTCGATGCTTCTCTTGATGAGCAGGTTAAGGATTATCATTCAAGAGCTATGAAGGCGGCTTCTGCATATTCGTCGCTTCTTGATGACATCGATGATCACGGGGTTTCCCAGCTTCTTTCAGATGATTTCCGGTATGCTGTTGAATGGTTCTCCTTTGCATACAACGGAGCCTGTTGTTTCACTGATGCATATAAGGCATACAGGGAGAACCGGCTTGAGGATGCCCTTGTTCTACTTGGAGATGCGGCAGTTTCATACGACAGAGCGGATGATGCGCTGAAGAAACCATGTCATGACAAGTGGGAAGGGTTCTTCTCTAATGATGCGCTTACGGATACCAGTGCAATGGTGGCATTGATGAAGAATCTCATGGAATGGGTGAGGATAATCGGTGACGGCCCGGGATTCTGGCGGTGGCAGAGAGATCTTACATATCCTGAAGAAGACAGAAACGTAGTGCTCATCACGAACTATGAGAAGCGGATGAGCGCCTACGAAATGTATTTAGTATATAAGACTAGAATGTCTGAAGATCCGAAACTGTGATATCAACAGCTCTTGAGATATGGAGAGAGGCGTTCTTTCTCATGCTTATACCGCTGAATGAGATATTCTTCACCTCATGTCCTTCATCTTCAAAGCCTTCGATATCTATTGCATGAACCTTTGAAACCGTTCCCGTGTGGTTGTCGTGTCTGATGCCTGTAAGCGTCAGATTCTCGAACTTCATGTCTGAGAAGACGGGAACTTCAGGCGATGCGATTCCGTCATCGTTATAAAGCACTGAATGTATCATCACACAAGGTGCCGCGGAGTCCCTTATCCTGATGTTGCGTACATATCCTCCGCGTTTCCTAGTGCCTTTTATCTCAAAGCCGTTTGAGGATCTTGCGATGTCATTATCCCAGATATATACATCCTCGATTCCTCCTGACATCTCGCTGCCGATCATTATTCCATGTCCGGACTCACTGTAGCAGTCGAATACGCGTATTGCTCTCGATGGTCTTGCTATCACATCACCTTCAGGATTCTTTCCTGATTTTATCGCTACCGAATCATCTCCCGTGTAGAATTTCGATGCAAAAAGCGTACAGCGCTCTGATGAATCAGGATCCCATCCGTCACCGTTCCACACTTTTTCGGACCTGAATGTGCAGTGATCCGTCACGACATCCTCTGAATAGAGAATGTGGATATTCCAGCATGCGCCATCCTTTATTGTTATTCCGGAGATTCTCACATTGCGCGCGTTGCTTATGTTTATGAGGCGGGGCCGTACACGTCCCGGTATTGTTTCCGGTTTCTCGCATTCCTTTATCTTGTCTCCAAGGGATTCAAGATAAGGTCTTATTCTCTCTGTCTCTTCCGCGATCACACGCTCGGCAAGTTCCCTTCCGCCAGATGCAATCGTACCTTCTCCATATATGAGTATGTTCTCAGTATCAGGAGCCTTCGAATGGTCCATATGTCCGATATTTATGACGGAACTGAGGCATTCCATCTCGATTCCTTCAAAACGGGAGGGAATCCTTGGATTGTAATCAGAAGGATCTGCCGTTCCCTGCAGCACTCCGTCCTTTTCGATATACAGTGCTGAATTGCTGTGCATCCTCAGGGCGCCTGTCAGGAATATGCCTTCCGGGATGTATATTTCCGTATTCTCATCCGCGTCATCGAAGGCTTTCTGTATCTTCTCTGTATTGAGAGTCTTTCCGTCTCCGACAGCACAGTATGGAGCTTCCGCGATATTAATCCTCTTTCTCTTTCTGTCTGTTGTGGCAACAATGGTTTCATCAATGCCCTCTGCAGTGATTCTTATCTTATATTCTCTGCTGCTTTCGAGTGATGAGAGCGTGAAATGGGTTTTCTCCGTTCTTCCGGTTTCCATGCCATCAAGGTAATAGATGTATTCAGAGATCTGTGTGTCTGGTTTATCCCACCAGAATGTAAGGGTTGATGATGTTCTGAGTGTGTTTACTTTCATGCTTTCATTATAGTTGCAAATAGGTTTTTCTTTGAATACGATTGCTGTGATGCGTATTTATATTGAAAGTCTTGGTTGTGCTAAGAATCAGGTTGATTCAGAGATACTTCTTACATATGCGCTCGAGAATGGTTACGAGCGTACAGAGAATGCAGAAGATGCAGATGTCATAGTCGTTAATACCTGCGGTTTTATTGAGAGTGCTAAGGAAGAGAGTATCAATACCTTCTTTTCACTGCATGAGCTCAATCCGAAGGCAAGGATCATAATGGCTGGTTGTCTTGCGGAGCGCTACGGCAGGGATATGGATCTCAAGGAAGCTGATGCGATTTTCGGAAACAAGGACCTTTCGCTCTTCCCTGAAGTCCTCAACGGAAAGGAGAAGCTCCTCATTCCGTCAGAACCAAATGAAAGCGTGGAACGGGATGATAGAAAAGTCCTTCTAGGATATCCCGGGAGTGCATATCTCAAGATAAGCGAGGGATGCAACCATCGATGCTCATACTGTGCCATTCCGGTCATAAGAGGCGATCTCCGCTCAAGGCCGATGGATAAGGTGCTTGCAGAGGCAAAGAGACTTATAGAGAGCGGGGTTTATGAGATAAATGTTGTCGCACAGGATCTCGGAGCTTATGGCACGGATTATGGTGGTCCCTCCCGCTTTGTGGAGCTGATGGATAAGCTTTCATCCCTTGAGGGGAACTTCGTTCTCCGTATGCTTTATATCCATCCTGATACTTTCCCTGAAGGGCTTATTGAGCTTGCCGCTGAGAGAAAGAAGATTCTTCCTTACTTTGACATACCTTTCCAGCATGCTGATGAGAAGGTGCTTCGTCTCATGAAGAGAACTGGAAACAGGGAGAAGTATCTGGCACTCCTCGAGAGGATAAGGAAAGCTCTTCCAGATGCAGTGATACGTACTACGATTATGCTCGGATTCCCGGAAGAGGACAGAAAAGCATTCGATGAGGTAAAGAGATTCGTCGAGGAAGCAAGATTCGACTGGATGGGCTCATTCCTCTATTCAAGGGAGGAGGATACTCCCGCTTTCGATATGAGAGGAGAAGAGGAGCACGAGAAGGCTCAGGCCAAGGCAAAGCGATGGCAGAAGGAGCTTGAGAAGATCCAGGAGCGTATCACAAGCGAGAATCTAAATCGTTTTGTAGGTCATGAATATACTGCTTTAGTCGAGGACAGGATTGAAGGTGAGGATCTTGCCATCGGAAGGATATACTCGGAAGCTCCTGATGTGGATGGTCTTACTGTCATAATGGGTCGTGGAATGAAGAGCGGCGATGTTGTCCGCGTCGGTATTACCAGAGTGCGTGGAATCGACCTCGAAGGAGTGAAGATTGACTGATCTGGATACGCTAAACAGCGAACAGCGTGAGGCTGTCCTCGATTTCTCGCATAACCTGCTTCTTCTTGCATGCGCGGGCTCTGGAAAGACAAGGACGATAACGTCGAAGATAGCATATGCTATAGAGAATGGTATCTATAAGCCATGGCAGATACTTGCTGTGACATTCACAAACAGGGCTGCAAATGAGATGAGGGATCGTGTTCATCGCATGCTTCCTGATGTGGATATCTCAGGGCTTGAGATGCGTACATTCCATTCGTTTGGTGCATATCTTCTCCGCCGCTATGGTACGATGTGCGGCCTTGATCCGGATTTCTGTATCTACGATGATTCCGATTCCCTGTCGCTTCTGGATGGAGCGACAACTCTCGACAAGAAATCATTGAGAACCGTTATAAAGGCAATCGGGAATGCAAAGGACAAAGGTCTTACTCCGGATTCCCCTGGTCTTGATGGCATCCTTCCTGATTACGATTTCCGTACTCTTTTCACCAAATACCAGGAAGCGCTGGCAATGTCTGGTAATGCGGATTTCGCTGATCTCATCGCGCTTCCAGTAAAGCTTCTCAGGGAAGAGGAAGAGGTCAGGAAAGCCATGCAGCATCGCTTCAGCATGATTCTCGTAGATGAGTATCAGGACTCAAACAAGATGCAGTTCGAATTCCTGAAGGCGCTTGCTGGTCCTGATACCCAGATTATCGCAGTAGGTGATGATGACCAGTCGATATATTCTTTCCGAGGAGCGGAGATAGAGAATATCCTGACGTTCGCCTCTTCCTTTGAGAATGTAAGGGAGATAAAGCTTGAGAAGAACTACAGATCCACATCGGAGATTCTTTCCGCTTCTGCTGCCCTTATCTCCCATAATAAGGAGAGGCATAAGAAGGATCTCATCAGTGCGGATAATCTCTCCGGGGCAAAGCCTTCTGTCATGTGTTCATCCTCCGGAAAGAGTGAGGCAGAGCGTATCGCAAATCTCATTCATAATCTCGGGGATTACGATTCCACTGCTATTCTCTATCGTACTAACGCGCAGTCACAGGCATTTGAACGGGCTTTCACGGATCTGAGGATTCCATATAAGGTAATCGGCTCTCTGAGATTCTATGAGCGCGAAGAAGTAAAGGATGCCCTCGCATTCCTTTATATACTTATGAATCATCGCGATTCTGTGAGTTTCAGAAGAATAATAAACAAGCCTGCAAGAGGCCTTGGCGATGCGAAAATCGAGAAGATTGCTTCCTATGGTCCGGATCTGATGGAAGGACTTAAGAAATTCATTGATTCCTCCTCCGGTTCAAACAGGGAGAATGCACTCATCTTCTACAACGCGTGGGTTGCTGCAGATAAAGCGCTCTCCGCTGATACGAATCTTGGTGACATCCTTCGTCAGGCTCTTATAGATACGATGCTTCAGGATTATTACAACAGCGAACCAGATAAAGCCGTGCGGAAGACGAAGACGGAGAACCTCGGAGAGCTTGTATCGGTATTGAGCGAGGCCGGGTGCGGACGCCCTGCACTCTCTGAATTCCTTGAGAAACTTACTCTCGACACGACAGTGCTCGGCAATGAGGATCCACGGGATGCCGAGGGTGTCACGCTCATGACGATGCACAATACGAAGGGTCTGGAATTCGACCGTGTATTCGTTGTCGGACTGGAAGATGAGCTTATTCCCGGTCGTTTCGTTGAATCACCGAGTGTTATCGAGGAAGAGAGAAGGATAATGTATGTCGCTATGACGAGGGCACGGAGAAGCCTCTATCTTTCATATGCTGTACAGCGTTCGATGTGGGGCAAGGCAGAGTATCATATGCCGTCCAGATTCTTCTCTGATATCCCATCGGCGCTTCTTGGAGGAGAGGTGATGATGCTCCAGCCTGGAAACAGGAGAGTTTCCCCTGTTTCGTTTGTCGGTGCTGAAATAAGGCCAAGGCGTACTGTTTCATATATTGATAACAAGCCGTCGTGGAGCGATGGTATAAGCTTCAGCAAGAAGAGCGAAGAGAGAAAACCGACTAATACTGTGAAATTCAGCGTAGGGGACAGGGTTCTTAGCGACAGCTATGGAGAGGGCGTTATCAATGAAATTGAGGACAGGGGTGACAAGCGCATCCTGATAATCCGCTTCAAGGACAGAACAGCCAAATTCATAGAAGCATTCGCGAAGCTGCAGAAGCTCTGATATCCAAAACGAAATGTGAAAATATATCTTTACACGGAAAAGCGTTTTTCGATAGAATACAATTCCGTGCGTGAAAGCGCACGCTCTCGCATGAGCGGATGAGAGAGGATATCCTCTGGAATCCTAGCTGGTGAAGAAGCCGAAGAGCAATCTTCATGAATCTTCCTTTCCCCGGGAACTTCCAAGCCAGAAAAGAGCCAAAGGATTCGGTGACCTTTCCCTTCCCGGTCAGAAAGCCGACCGATGCGTCCTGAGAAAGAGCTTTGCTCCATATCGGGAGAGGATGATTCTTCAGAGTAGAAATAATGAAGGTTGAGTTTATGAAGACTATTTTCATCAAACCGCAGTCGATTGAGAGGAAATGGTATCTCATCGATGCAGAAGGTAAGACCCTTGGTAGAGTAGCTGCAGAAGCTGCTAAGATCCTTAAGGGCAAGAATAAGGTTGAATACGTACCTCACCAGGAAATCGGTGATTACGTTATCATCATCAACGCAGCCAAGGCAAAAGTCACCGGCAACAAAGTGGAAGATAAGATTTATTATCGTCACTCCATGTATCCAGGCGGACTCAAGGCTGAGCCGTATGGAAAGATGGTAGTACGCAAGCCTACCTATCCGATGGAGCACGCTATAAAGGGTATGCTTCCAAACAACAGACTTGGAAGAAAGCTCTTCAATAACGTGAAGATCTATGCAGGTGCTGAGCATCCGCACATGGCACAGCAGCCGATTGCTGTTGAGATTTAAGGAGAGGCGAGATGGCTACCAATAAAGATAATAAGACAATCAACCTCGGTCATGGCGTTGGACGCCGCAAGACTTCCGTAGCAAGAGTATACCTCAGAGACGGAAACGGCCAGGTAAAGGTTAACGGAAAGAAGCTCGAGGAGTATTTCGTCGATGCAATCAATGCTGCAAAGGTTGTACAGCCATTCGAGGTTACAGAGACAACTGGTAAGTATGATGTTGTCATCACAGTATGCGGTGGCGGTATCTGCTCACAGGCAGAGGCTTGCAGACATGGTCTTTCAAGAGCTCTTGTAGACTACAATGCAGATCTTCGCGCAGCTCTCCATGCAGCTGGCTTCATGACAAGAGACCCGAGAATGGTCGAGAGAAAGAAGTACGGTCAGAAGGGCGCAAGAAGACGCTTCCAGTTCTCCAAGAGATAATCTTATCTCTATGTACAAAGCGGTCAATCGAATATGGTTGGCCGTTTTTATTTTCACTTTATGAATACTGCATATGATAAAGCTCTCTATCTCCTTTCCATGAGAGAGCACACAGAAAAAGAACTCAGAAAGAAACTTTCCGATAAAGGTTATCAGAAAGCTGAAATTGATGATGCTGTCGGAAAGCTCATCGCGGAGGGGAGTCTGTCAGAGAAACGCTTTGCCGAAGCTTATATCCGTTCCAGACTCAGAAAGAACCCCGAAGGTAAGGAGATGCTTCGTCTGAGACTTCGGGAGAAGGGAACACCTGCAGATATTTCTGCGGAAGCTTTGAATGAAGCCTGGGAGAATGAGGATTACGTCAAGCCGTTATCCCAATATGCAGAGTCTCTTCTGAGAAAGAAAGGGGAGAGCGGCACAGTGGCGGCTCTCCTCAGAAAAGGCTTCAAGAACTCTGAAATAAAAGCAGCTCTTTCACTCCTTGATCGCGACATCGGTGAATGAGAAAGCATCCACATCAAACAGTCCGCAATCAGTGAGCTTCAGAGATGGTATTACAGGAAGTGCCATGAAACAGAGTGTCATGAATGGATCGATATCCTTCGATACCCCAAGCTCCTTTTCTGCTGTCTCATGCATCTCATCGAGGCATTTCGTGACTTCCTCAAGACTCTGATCGGTCATCAGCCCTGCAATTTCAAGACGATGGGTTCCCAGCTCTTTACCATCCCTGAACATCGTTATACCGCCACCGATGGAAATAAGCTTCTCGACAGCAAGTGACATATCACTGTTGTTATCGCCGATAACGATTATGTTATGCGAATCATGCGCAATGGATGTTGCTACAGCGCCATGCTTCATTCCATAGCCCCTTATCAGGGCAGTCGCTGCATTGCCTGTTCCATGATGGCGCTCTATCACGGCAAGCTTCAGGATATCCTTGTCATCTTCGTGTATCCATTCACCATTTGCGTCCCGTTTTATGCACGCCTCGCCATTTCCCGTGACAACTCCGCCAGGAATTATGTCAATTACCCTTACATGATCCGAGCCTGGACGGAGCGAGAGCTTCTTTTCGGAGAAATCCTTTACATCCATCCGGCCTTCAACATTCTCCGGAGCTGTATGAATTGCCTTTGCTGTAACCTTTCCGTTCTTTGCAGAAAGCTTTCCGGCTATGAAGACTTCCTCTGCCTTTATGCC
>JADIMF010000094.1 GCA_017694915.1 Candidatus Ornithospirochaeta stercoravium | reverse complement strand
TGTGGACGAGTGAAATACCAGAGCTTCGCGATATCACCATTCTTCAGATATGCCTCAATTGATGGATAGATATTAACCTCGAAACCATTTTCCTTCATCTTCTCGATATATGCTTCAGGCATCATGAGCTCATCCGGAGCGATGAGATCGACCTTCACCTTGTCGAATATTCTCAGGCCATCAGCCTTCGAGTGGACTGTACGTCCATGATAGAGATCTCCGACAAGAGCGATATGTATCGAGGAGAAATCCATATTCAGGTCCTCGAGGAATGTGAACTCGTCGAGAAGCTCCTGCGTTGGATGCTCATGCTTGCCGTCTCCTGCATTGATGAAAGCAGGCTTGTATGGGAGACTGTTGCGCTTTGCGTACTCACCGCATTCCTCGGAAAGCCAGCGTGTCAGTCCTTCTACCCTGCTTCTTACGATGAATATCGTATTATGATAGCCGGAAAGCATGTTGAATGTATCTGCATAGCTTTCGCCTTTGTTGATCGATGATGAAGAAGAAAGCAGCTCCGAAACCTTTGCATGATGGAACTCGGCAGCATTCCTGAAGGATTCCTTGGTTCTTGTGCTGTCTTCCAGGAAGACTTCATAGATACCGAAATCCGGATCATTGATACGGAACTTATCCATTCCCTTCTCATCGTTCGAGATTATCGCATTCTTCAGTTCCTGTACCTTACCGAAGAAATAGCGGCGCTCACTGATTGAGAAATCATCGATGACATTTAGCGACCTCGACAAGAAAACGTTTGACATCACATCTCCTCACAAAAAAAGCCGGTAACATACCGGCATCAGATACTGAATATAAATGAAGGACGGGTAAAAGATAATCCTGATTTCATATCTCTCATACTCAGCCTCCATATTTTGAAACGAGAATAACAGAATATGCCTCCAATTGTCCACATAGCTAGTTCACGTTTCAGAGATTCTCCTATATATTCAGAAAAGATGGAGGAAAACCATGTCAAATAGAATCATGCTCAACGAGACTTCCTATCATGGAAGCGGAGCAATAAAGGAAATCGCAAACGAGATAAAGGCACGTGGATTCAAAAAGGCTTTCGTATGCTCAGATCCGGATCTTGTCAAATTCGGTGTGACAAAGAAGGTAACAGATGTTCTTGATGAGGCATCCATTCCTTATGCTCTTTATTCTGATATCAAGGCAAACCCGACAATCGAGAACGTACAGCACGGTGTGAAGGCTTTCAAGGAAGCTGGCACTGACTGCATCGTAGCTATCGGCGGTGGAAGCTCGATGGATACTGCAAAGGCAATCGGAATCATCATCGCCAACCCTGAGTTCGAGGATGTAAGAAGCCTTGAGGGTGTTGCTCCTACAAAGAAGCCATGTACACCTATCATCGCAGTACCTACAACAGCTGGTACAGCAGCAGAGGTCACAATCAACTACGTTATCACGGATGTTGAGAGAAAGAGGAAGTTCGTATGCGTCGATCCGCATGACATGCCGGTTGTAGCTGTTGTCGATCCTGACATGATGGCAACAATGCCGAAGGGACTTACTGCAGCAACAGGTATGGATGCTCTCACACATGCTATCGAGGGATATACGACAAAGGCAGCATGGGAGATGACTGACATGTTCCATCTCAAGGCTATCGAGATCATCGCAAGAAGCCTCAGAAGCTCTGTTGCAGGGGATGCAAAGGGCAAGGAGGACATGGCTCTCGGACAGTACATCGCTGGAATGGGATTCTCAAACGTCGGTCTCGGTATCGCTCACTCAATGGCACATACTCTCGGCGCTGTTTATGACACACCACACGGAGTCGCATGCGCAATGATGCTTCCTATCGTAATGGAATTCAATCAGGAAGCAACTGGTGAGAAGTACAGGGAAATCGCAAGAGCAATGGGTGTGAAGAATGTCGATTCGATGTCCCAGAGCGAATACAGAAAGGCAGCTATCGACGCTGTAAGACAGCTTTCTGTCGATGTAGGTATTCCTACAACACTCGATGCCATCAAGGAAGATGATCTTGAGTTCCTCGCTCAGAGCGCAGCTGCAGATGCATGTGCACCAGGCAACCCGAAGGACGCATCGATTGATGACTTCAAGGCTCTTTTCAGAAAGATAATGAAATAAGGCTGAAAAAGCCTAACCCTATGATAGCCGGTGTAAAAGCCGGCTATTGCTTTATCAGAATGCTGGCGAGAACAGCCTGAGGAAACCTCTAACGATTCTCTGGAATCCTTTTGCCTTGACCATCTCAGGAGTCATCTCCTCCGACTGAAGCAGAGTCTTCTCGAAATCATCCTTCACAGCTTTAACGACGGATGAATACAGGAAAAGAACGGAAAGCTCGAAATGGAGATAGAAGGATCTGTAGTCGATATTCGTCGTACCGACCACCGCCGCGGCATCATCTGCGATGAATGTCTTCGCATGGATGAATCCAGGTATGTATTCATAGATCTTGACGCCAGCTTTTATGAGCGCGGCATAATTCGATCTCGATACTTCGAAGATTGTTTTCTTATCAGGATGACGCGGTGTGATTATCCTCACGTCCACCCCAGCTGCGGCTGCAATCGTAAGAGCGCCTATCATCTGGTCATCAGGTATGAGATAAGGCGTGGTAATCCACACATAACGTTTCGCACTTGATATCATCTGGACATATACATCCTCTGCCGTGCTGACATCATCGAGAGGATTGTCACCGAATGGCTGCACAAATCCATCATGCTCTGCAGATACAGTTGGCACATATGCCTTCAGGTCATCATCCCCACCCCAGAGGACAGCCCACATTTCCAGAAATAGATATGTGAAATTCCAGACGGCAGCACCTCTGAACTTCACCGCATTATCCTTCCAATATCCGAACCGGATTACATCATTGGCATATTCATCGGAAAGATTGAGGCCGCCTGTATAACATACATTGCCATCTATATCGAATATCTTGCGGTGATCACGGAAATTAAGACGAGGGTTGAGGTGTATCCTCGCTCTGTTGAACACGACAGCTTTTATGCCGTAGCTCATGAGAATCCTGTCATATCTGTTTGGCAGACAGTTTATCGACCCGACATCATCATATATGACGCGGACATCAACACCTTCGCTGACTTTTTTCTTCAGTTCCTCGAGTATGAGGCTCCACCATTTACCCTCCCCTATGATGAAATACTCGATGAAGATGAAATGCTCCGCTTTCTTTATCTCCTCAAGGACATCGAGGAAGAATTCCTCGCTGTACGCAAAGTAATGACAATCCGTGTTACCCCAGGCAGAGAGACCTGTGACATTCTTTATGTATTCGGAGATTCTATGATACTCAGGCGCGTGCTCAGAAAGCGCCGTATCCGCATTCTCAACAAAGAAGGAGGAGTCAGGAAGCGACTGTCTGAACTTAGCTGTCTTCTTGCGGGAGAAGTATCCAAGTTTCTTGTTCGCCATAAGAAGATACAGGACTCCTCCGAATATCGGGAAGATTCCTATCAGAAAAAGCCATACCATCTTGTAGGCGGGCTTCTCCTGTCTGGTGAATACTACAAATAGCATTATTACGGAGAGAGCCGTGAACGCCAGATAGAACCCCTGCTTGTAGCTTGCCCAGATGACAGCATAGACAAGGAAGAAGAACTGCACGAGAATCAGCGATGCAATCCAGAACAGACGGCCTGTAAGAAGCTTGAGGATCTTTCTGAGGAAACTCATGAATCCCTCCGCGAGAATTCACAGCCGCAGTAGTTCTGCCTGTATAGACCGAACTCTTTAGAAAGTATTATTGAGCGGTTGAAGCCATCCTTTTTCTTGAAATCAATTTCCCTGAAACCGGGGAACTCCCGTCCTTCACGGAAGATGCTCTCGGATTTCTTGAATCTGGAAACGGTAAGAGTTGTCGCAAACTCGTCAATCCCCAGCTCCTCAGCCTTTTTTGCAGTCCTCTCGAGATTGAAATGGAAGCACAATGAGCAGCGTCCCCCATGCTCAGGATCGTTTTCATGGCCTTTTACCGCTTCACGCCATGCTTCATGATCCCAGTCATCGAGTATAACCTCAAGATTATAGTGCTCTGCGACAATCAGGAGGTTCTCATAACGCTTTCGGAATTCCTCATAGGGGAAGATATTGCTGTCAGAGAAGAAAAGCACGGGCTCATATCCTTCAGAAAGCAACCTCTCCACAGATGAAGTGGAGCATGGTCCGCAGCATACATGAAGCAATATCCTCTTTCCCATATCAGTCGAGGATGCTAGCATATAAGCCGGCAAAGGAAAACTATGAAAAGAGCAAGATTCATACCCGGAGTGATACTCCTCATAGCAGCTGTATTTACTCTTCTCACGGAAAGTCTTCCCTACTGGATAAGCATGATTCTCCTTCTTGGAGCCGCATTATGTCTTGTATATACAAGCCGAGGCGCTTACTTCTTCTCAAAAGGTGCAAAGCTTGTCGCAACGAAGCAGAAAGAGAACATCGCAAAGGCCGCTGACCTGTTCAGGAAGGCACTGAAAGCAGGGCTTCCTGAAAATTATGCGGTATATGCAGGTACATTCTTCATACAGCAGGATGATGCTGAAATCGGAAAGAACGTGCTTGAACCTATCACAAGAAGAAATGATCCGAAACTCGCGGCACCTGCAATGACATCGCTCTCGATGTATTACTATGCAAAGAAGGATTACGACAATGCGATAGAACTCTGCGAGAAAGCAAAAGAGCTCGGATACAAGAATCATAATCTCTATATTGATCTTGCAACCTATTACCTGAAGGCGGAGAGGATAAAGGAATTCCACATACTGATGAATGAAATGGAGAAGATGGCAGACTCATCACCGGCTATCCTCGATTTCGTAGCCATCAATGATATACTCATCGGCAAGTTCAGATCGGCAGGCGGAAGACTTCAGCTGCTTTTTGAGCATCATATTCCAGATTTCGCAGATCCATATGTGCACTCGGCACAGGTGTACCTGCATTATGGAGATGTTGAGAATGCACTTAAGAAGCTTAATGAGGCAAAAGAACAGAGATTCCTGCGCTTCTCGATTTATAACAAAGAAACAATCGAAAGGATGATAGAAGCGCTTGGTAATCCTAAGGAAAGAGTTCCATTCACAGAAGCTGTGAATGCTTCCCCGCTGGTTGTGATCAATGGTTCTCTTCCTGAATGGAAAGCCTCTGAAACAGAATGCAATGAAATGCTTCTTCCTGACTATCCGAAACTCGAAGGATTCGAAATCGAAGCATACGATGAGGTGTCAGAAGAAGATGGCGGTGATATAAATACCGACATAACCGATGATGATGAGGAATGGCTCAGAAAACATCAGGATGAATAGCCCGAAGGCCTCCGGAAAGGAGGTCTTCAGTATTTCAGGGCAAGCATGAATGCCGAAACAAATGAACCGGGATCCGCGTTGTCGAATTTCTCATATCCGAGTCTCACTCTGAAAGGCAGCTTCATAAGGCCTATCAGTGAGAATGATGTCTGGAACTCGACACCTGTAGATATACCGATACTGCTATCATGGAAAAGCAGGTCGCAGTATACAGCGGCTTCCATATCCTCAAAGATGAGGAATTCACCGAACGAAGGATTCATAGGAAGATCATAACCGATGGCAAATGAGAGTATCGTATTGTGAATCTTGCTTGATCTGTCGTAAGCGGCTCCTACTCCGAGTTTCGTGCTTGCATATCCGTCATCGATGAAGAGAGGAACGTTGCCCTTTCCATCCAGCGTGACTCTCGAGAAGACGCCCATATCGAAGAAAAGCGGATCATGGAAAGGCATCGAGAATCTGAATGAGAGATCTACTTCAGCATAGTTCCTTATATTCCTGAACGTGATGCCGTCAGCGGACATGAGATAACCAAGGCTGCCATAGATATCAAAATACCAGATTGAATAGTCAGCGTCGAATACAGCTGAGAGAAGAAGTGCCTCAAGGCCCTGGAAGTCTGTCGTATGTTCAAGAGCCTGTTTGAATGAAAGGGAGTAATCATCCTCGAAGAGAATCACCCAATCAAAACCCTCTCTGGTGTAGAGCGATGGAATATACCAGGGGTTATAGCCGAATGTTGCGGCAGTCTCCAGCGTGAAGCGCATGCTGTTAATCGGATAGAATGCGATATCCCCTCCAATAAGACCATACGCACCAGCTACTGCCTGTGTTGCGAAATCGAAAGCACCGCCTGCCCTGACTCCCATATCGAGCATACGGGTTCTGTATCTGAGCTCGAGCGCAAGATCCGCTTTATCGGAAAGATAGCGTCTATATTCCGTTCCATGATCCGAGTCAAAAACGAAACCAAGGCTCATGGAAGGTGTCGGAGGCGAGATATGATGGAAATATTCAAGATCGGCGATAGCTGCTTCTATCCTACCTTCATATGAGCTGCGTTTTGCGGCAATGCTGTCTGGAAGACCTGCTTTATAGATGCCTTCGAGTTCTGAGGCAACAGCGGCTGCACTGTCATATCCTATATAGGCCATTTCCCTAGACCGTCCAAATTCCATGAAGGAGAATTCCTCTACAGCGCATCTGATCCATATGAACTGATGTTTCCGGATATCCTCTGCGGCCTTCTGGTTTTTCCCAACATCGAAAGCACTGTTGAGCACTGTAACGGGATTGAGAAGATTCAGCGACGGTACACCATAGAATGTTGTGGATACTATGACCGTATCGGTATATTCATATGCTATATCTATCGGGAGAAGAGATACACACCCCCCATCGATAAGAAGATGGCCTCTATATTCTGCAGGTTCAAAGTAAACAGGAAGCGAGAAGGAAGCCACAAGCACATCGGTGAAATCTCCTTCTGTTATGCGGACTTCCCTTTTTGTCACGATATCATCGCAGACAACCATGACAGGAATATCGAGGTCCTCGAGCCTGGTATCCTTACCGACGACAGATTCGATAAGCGCCTCGAAACCATCTGGAATCAATAATCCGCCGCGGATAGGAAGAGTGAACGTGAAAAGATCTGAAAGTTCCACGGAATCGAGAACCGACATGATCTCCTCCGGTGAAAGGCCTGCCGCATAAAGCATTCCGATAATCGATCCCATCGAGTTCGATATGATGAAATCAGGGACAATATCCTGCTCTTCGAGATACTCAAGCACACCAAGATGAGCAAACGCCCTTGCAGATCCTCCTGTAAGCACAAGTCCGACAGGATCCCGCTCTCCTTTTGTCCTCTCAAGGATTCTCTCTCTGAATGATTCATCACCATATGTTATCGGGACATCGGATACAAGAAGTGCGGACTGCAGATCAGGTTCTGAAGCGGATATTGAAACAGCGCAGAGCACTGCGATTATCAGAAAAAGGAATTTCCTCAGCATGAATACACCTTAACGTTTTATTTATGAGCTTACAATATTTCTATTGCGGGGAAAATAATAATTCTGCTATTATCCTCGTGTATGCCGGCATGGTGAAATTGGTAGACACAGCAGACTCAAAATCTGCCGGGGCGACCCTTGCCGGTCCGAGTCCGGCTGCCGGCATAGATTACTCCACAGCTTTGCAGAAAGCTGTGTTTTTTTTGTCTCATTTTCCCATAGTTAACATCTACTATAGATGGTATGCAGATGATTATTTCCTTCTATTTTCTGGAAATAGTCAAAACTCGCTTTTTACAGACGCGAAAACGTATCTTACAGTCAATGCCATGGGTGCATGGATAAACGCAAATATAACACTGCCGCGTTCTGTAACGCTTTCAGAAGAGAAGGAGAATGCTGTTTCTCATTTCATCGGGCTTTTTCTCGCGATCATAGGTTTTATGTACGTGCTTGCTTCTTCAAGCGCATATGGTCATCCTGAAGCAAAAATCGGAATGATCATTTTCGCAATAAGCAACATAGTGCTGTATGCAGCATCAGCTTTCTATCATTATCTTGAACCTGGAACGGTGAAGAAAGCTCTCAGGGTTCTTGATCATTCATCGATCTATATTCTCATCGCTGGTTCTTACACGCCTATCCTTCTTTATATCGGCGACAGACTTACAATAGGTTATGCAATAGGAATATGGGCAGCCGCTATCATTGGCATCGTGCTCACCATAAGATTCTGGGGAAGGTTCTACCCGGTCCATATTGCGCTTTATGTCGTGATGGGATGGTCTGTTCTATCCATATATAGTCATGTATTCTCGAACATACCAGCTGAGATACTTCCATATGCACTTACAGGTGGAATCATATACACGCTCGGAGTCATATTCTATTCAGTGAAGAAGATACCACACAACCATCTCATCTGGCACTTCTTCGTAATCGGAGGAAGCCTTTCATTCTTCATCGGATACTGCAGATACCTTCTTGCCTAAAACAGCAGCAATGGAGAGAATCTGAAGGCATGAAAACAAATGCAATGAGGATTCTCGACAGCCTTTCCATCGAATACGCTGTGCACACATATGAATGGGATGAGGAACATCTGGATGCAATCCATGCAGCCCAATCAGCAGGATTGGAACTCGAGAAGGTTTATAAGACAATCGTCATGCAGAACAATGAGAAGAAGATATTCGTTTTCTGCCTGCCAGCAGAGTTCAGCGTATCTCTGAAGAAAGCGAAGATGCTCACACAAAGCAAGGAAATCGATCTGATAAAACTCGATGACATGCTTAAAATCACAGGGTATATAAGAGGGGGTTGCTCACCTCTGGGGATGAAGAAGCACTACCCCACATTCATCTCGGAACTGGCAGAACTTGAAGATACCATCTACGTCAGCGCCGGTCAGCGAGGCATGCAGCTTGAAGTGAAGCCTGATGACCTCGTGAGAGCTGCTGACGCAGAATACGCGGATTTCATTTAACGAAGAAAACGCGTCCTTCGTTTATCGGATG
>JADIMF010000093.1 GCA_017694915.1 Candidatus Ornithospirochaeta stercoravium | reverse complement strand
ACAGCTGCTTTCCATACCTTAGAGATCCTGATGCTCTTTCCGCAAACGAGGAAGATATCAGGATCTTCCGTTTTTCTAATAAAGGAATAATCAGTCGATTTGATGTACACCTTATTCGATTTTCATTCTTTCTTGTACAAGAGAAGGAGGCGCGCATTTTCTTGAATACACGCCTCCCAAATTTATCAAGCATTTCCTTGTAGAGCATGAGTATCAGTCCATCTTTTACGAGTATTTTTCCTTTGCTTTTCTGATTTGTTCTTGTGTAAGCTTCCTGTTCGTTGCTTCTTCGATCAATTTCTTCTCAGCAGGGGACAACTTGAGTCTATCCTGGTTCTGCTTCATTGCTTCAACAAGATTCTTAACACCCCAATCTGGATTGATAGTAACAGGTCTTTTATAGGATATAATTGCCATATATGTTTCCGCTAATTTAATAATAGCATAGATTATTTATTCCAAGCAGCATTATCCGAAGGATCTTCATCCCAGTCTCTGACGGAAGCTGGAAGAACAGCTACTTTCCATACCTTAGAGATCCTGATGCTCTTTCCGCAAACGAGGAAGATATCAGGATCTTCTGTTCTCTCAGGCCGTCCTATCGTGACATCCCCATCAACTGATTCAAGATATACCTTCTTCGTTTCGCCCTGATGCACGGCTCTCAGCTTCTCCTGATAATAAAGTCCGTTTATCATCTCAACGTAAGGTGTAGGCTGCTCCTCGCTTGTGATGAACCCGGAGAGTATGAGAGCCTTTCTCAGCTTCGTGTCAGATGAATCCATGAGGCTCTTTATCTTCCCCGGGCAGAATGGAATCTCTCGTTCCTCACTTATCTTAGGTGCCTTGAATACGGGGGAGGGTATTTCAGTGATTTCCGGCCCTGGGGATGTTATCATCTCTGGTCCTTCTGTAGGTCCCAGCATATCAAAGCCTGCATTCTCCAAAGCTCTTCTCCAGTGCATTTCCGTCTCTGCTTTCATCAGGAATATATTCGGTGAAAGCTTTGATACGATATGCATCTGCATCGTCGGGAGGGCATCTATGATCCTGCTGTTCCTCTCGTCAGTGTATAGAAGAAGCGCCCTTTCAGCTCTGATTGATGAATATGATTCATACCATGCAGAAAGCCTCTGTCCGATTGTCTCCGGCAGATCGAATGATGAAATTTCCCTCAGCTTCCCGATGATGTCCTTGTCGGATAGATTCATCGAGAATGCTGCTTTCGCAGACTGCTTGGTTATCTTCCATTCGCTTGCCGTGCTGCATTTCTCAGGAACGGCATAAAGATATATATCTCCAGGCATCGCTCCGGTATAGGAGATTGTGAAATCAGAGGAGACTGTTATCTCGCTGCTTTTCTCCGGAATCTGCAGTCCTGACACGGTGTTTTCATTATCTTCGATGATGTTCATCGTATAAAGAAGTTCCTCATCATATGGTGCTATTCCTGCTATTGCAGCAATCTGGGTAAGCTTACCTTCTGCATCTTCCTTTCTTATTCCGGAAATCCTCGATACAAGGTAGATGAACAAAGCCGCTTTTCCGAGCTTATCCCTGTCGTGCGTGCATTCAGGGAATATAACAAGAGCCAGGCGTTCATACTCCGAGAGCGACATGAAGCGTTCTGCCTCAGGAAGCGAAATTGAAAGCCCTGATGCCTTCTCCTTTATGACCGAAAGCTCAATAAGCCTTTTCACGGCAAGCATCGCCGCGTCCCTGATTCTATCTTTGCTGAATGCAGGGAATATCGATGTGAAGAAATCCGATGAGAAGCTCTTCGAATAATGATTCTGTCCTGAAGGGATTTCTGAAGATGCAGCGAATGAGAGAATTGACGGGAAGAATGCCTCCGGATATGGATTTCTTTCATCATTCCTTCCGAGAAGAGGGTAGAGCGACACTGCCGCCATTCCTTCTTCCGTCACATGATATATTCCTTCCTTATCCTCTTCGGCCATACCTCTCTCTGTCATGGCGATAAGATAAGACGGTTCTATGATCTTTCCTTCCGAGAGATAGAGAGCTGAAAGGAACGCGCCCTCATCGTCATTGACAGCCCGTACGGCGCTTTCCCTGTTCTCGCTAAGTATCTTCTCAAATCCGAAAGGTAGTTCTCTTTTCAATTCATTCCGCCTTCTCGATAGAATAGCTGTATCCCTGCTCGGAGAGGAATTTCTGCCTGTTCTGGGCAAATTCCTCCTCTTCGGTATATTCAGTCACAAGCGTATAGAAATGGCTATCCCTATTCTTTGGTCTCAGTATTCTTCCAAGACGCTGTGCCTCTTCCTGCCTCGAGCCGAATGTTCCGGATATCTGTATTGCAACGGAGGCATCGGGAAGGTCGATTGCTGAATTAGCCACCTTTGATACGATAAGAACCTTTATGGTCCCGTTACGGAAACCCTCATAAAGCTCATCTCTGCGCTTTGCTGGCGTGGAGCCTGTGATGATGGGATATCCGAACTTCTCCCTGAAAGCCTCAAGCTGGTCAAGATACTGACCGATTATGAGTATTGAATCGTCGCTGTGCTCACTGATTATCCTTGCAGCTGTTTCCATCTTCTTAGGATTCTCAGCAGCTATTCTGTATTTCTCTCTCTTCTTCGCAATTGCATACTTCACTTCCAGATCCTCAGGGAGCGGAAGCCTTATCTCATGGCAGTATGCGGTGGCTATGAAACCCTGCTGTTCCAGCTCTGACCATGGCGTGTCATAGCGTTTCGGACCAACGAGGGAGAATACCTCATCCTCTCTGCCATCTTCCCTGACAAGCGTTGCAGTAAGCCCGAGACGATGAATAGCCTGAAGCTCAGCTGTAATACGGAATACAGGAGCGGGAAGCATATGAACCTCATCATATATGATGAAGCCCCATCCGCCTTCGCGGAATATGGAGAAGCGCGGATAATCTGAATCCGTGTCAGGACGCCATGTGATTATCTGATAGGTGCATACTGTTACGCTTTTAAGATCTTTCTTCTCCCCAGAGTATTCCCCGATATCATCATCGGTGAGATATGTCTTGTCCTTTATCTCCCTTATCCACTGTCTGACAGATGTTATGTTAGGGCAGAGAATAAGCGTTCTCATCCCAAGCTTCGCCATCAGAAGTATTCCGGCAATCGTCTTCCCGGATCCGCAGGGAAGCACGATGGTCCCGTACCCAGAACCGTTCTTCCCGTCGCCGAGGAACGCTTTTACAGCTTCTTCCTGATAAGGCCTTGCTGTGAATGTGTCACGGAGCTTTATCTCAAGCGGAACACCTTTCTTGAGAGGAATCCTGTCGTCGACAGGGAAACCGAGCTTTATCATCCTCGCCTTGAGGACACCACGGTTCATCCTCTTTACTCTGAATGTCGTCTCGCTTTCGCTTTCGAGAAGGCTTTTAAGGCCGTCCTCAGCTCTCAGCTGGAGAGCGAATACAGGTCTCCTCACTGACAGCAGGAGATAATCATCATCAAGCTCCGTGAGGATGAAATCACCATAGCGTGCAGCCTGGTCCTCGATAAAGAATGTAATCCTTGAATCGAGGGCGAATCTCGACCACTTCCTTAGCCTGGCTATTATCTCTTCCGCGGTAAGTCCCGAGGAGATTGCGTTCCACAATGAAAGCTGTGAAATCGAGTATGTATGGACATGCTCGGGACTTTTGACGAGATCTGAGAATGCGATGATATCACTGCGGCATTCATCAGCAGCGGGGGAGTGCACATCCAGGAGCATCGTCCTGTCAGATTGCACGGTAAGCGGCTTATTTTCCATAACAGGATTCCTCCAGATACTGATCGAGAATCGTCAGTGCGCTCATCGCCTCAACCACTGAAACTGCACGCGGTACTATCGTGGGATCATGCCGTCCCTCTATTTTTATCGTGCTGTTTTCAAGTCTGTCGTTTATCGTCATCTGTTCCCTATAAATTGAAGGAGTTGGCTTGACAGCAACGCGGAATACGATTGTATTTCCGTTTGAGATACCTCCGAGGATTCCACCTGCGTTATTCGAGAGGAACACAGGCTTCCCGTTTACGACTCTCATCTGGTCATTGCTCTCAGAGCCTTTCTTCCTCGCGCCTTCAAATCCTGAACCGAATTCAATGCCCTTGACGCCTCCAATAGAAAGCATGGCATGGGCAAGAAGCGCGTCAAGTTTGTCGAAAACAGGGCTTCCGATGCCTTTCGGAACTCCATCGATATGGCACTCGATGATACCTCCGACGCTATCCTGATCCTTTTTCGCTTCCTCAGCTTTGCCTATCATCGCATCGAGATTGGCATTGAGGGGGGCATATAGCGGGCCAGGGAATGGTGGATTCCATTCATATCCTTCAGCCTTCACACCGCCAAGCTCAACAACACCTGCGGAGATTTTTATTCCTTTTTCCCTCAGATAGAGCTTTGCGAGAGCTCCAGCGAAGACACGGCATGCCGTCTCCCTTCCTGACGATCTTCCGCCGCCTCTGGGATCCCTTATCCCGTATTTTGCATCGTAGGTATAATCTGCATGCCCAGGCCTGTATAGATGCTCTATCGCAGAGTAGTCAGCTGATCTCTGGCTTTTATTCCTGATGATGAATCCGATAGCTGTTCCTGTTGTCATTCCATTGTAGACACCGGAGAGAATCTCCACCTCATCATCTTCTTTCCTCTGTGTACCGAGAGATGTGCTGCCTGGCTTCCTTCTAGCCATTTCGCTTCTTATGAAATCCTCGTCAATCCTGACAGAAGGGGGAAATCCATCGACTACACCCCCCAGAGCAGGGCCGTGGGATTCGCCGAAAGTCGTGAGTGTGAGTGTTTTTCCGAAAGAATCAGACATAGCCATTCTCCTTGAGTGCATCGATGAGGAAGAGAGCAGTCTCTTCCTTATCCCTGTAGTGTCCGAGATCAACAGTCAGATCGGCAATATTCCTGTATGTCCTGTCTCGTCTTTCATAGAGCTCATGGAACGAAGCTTCAAGATTATCTGGATCAAGAAAGGGTGGAATGCCATGCTTGAGTATTACGGGAAGCATCTCATTCTCTTCCCGTCTCAGGTAAATCAGGGAGCCGCTTTCCTTCAGTATCTTTATAAGTGAAGGGTTATCAGAAGCGCCTCCTCCTAGTGACATGATGAA
The DNA here is from genome assembly GCA_017694915.1 of Candidatus Ornithospirochaeta stercoravium. Taxonomy (GTDB): domain Bacteria; phylum Spirochaetota; class Spirochaetia; order Sphaerochaetales; family Sphaerochaetaceae; genus Ornithospirochaeta; species Ornithospirochaeta stercoravium. The sequence continues at coordinate 11,640 of JADIMF010000093.1, read as the reverse complement.
ATTATCATGCTCATCGACATATGCTTTCACTGCTTCAGTCTCAGCCAGCATGAATGCTTCTTTGCCATTTTCCTTGTAGTAGGTGCGTATTGAATCTGTACCGAGATATGAGAGAACAAGATCGTCTGCATCGACAGATGTCTTTCCGAGCATCTCTGCAGCCAGCCTTGCCTGTGTTGTTTTCCCTGAGTGTTTTATACCGAGGAAGTATAGCTTCGCCATAATAGAGTGAGTATACCATTCTGAGGTCTTTCAGTCGATAATCCCCTCCAGAACATTAATATGATTTGTACATATATTTCATGAGAGCCCGCAAAATGGCTGCAACAACCTTCTGCTACATGGAAAGCCCCGGAAATTAAGCAATAAGTATGAATCTCAGCTGCCGGTGAAATCTTTGTTATTCACTAATGAGCAAAGCGGCATTTTCACTGCTTTCTTATTACCCGTTCATATTTTTCTTTTCTTCCTGAATTCCTGCTGTTAAGGTAAGAGCCAAAGGAGATCGAAGATGAAGAAGATTATCGGCATTTTCGGAGTAGTGCTGATGGTTCTGCTCGCTGTATCGTGTGCGAGCATGTCGCTTCCTGCCCCTACGCCTGAAGAGGCGAAGGAATATGAAGACACGCTGGGCGAGGTTCTGGCTTCTGCTGGATTCGGAGGTGTTTTCAATGTGATAAACGGTGATGATCTTGATGGGGAGTATGAACCCGGTGACAAGCTTGGAGCATTCACGGTTACCGAAAAGAGCCATGTGAGGATTGATATCGACCTTTCAGGAATTTTCGAAGGCAAGCAGAAGGTAACATTCGATATCGATGTTGCTTACGAGAATAGAAAGGGAGAGGCTAAATCACTTGTTTATGCTGCAGAGACAGGTGCTGGAGAAAACGGCAATGAGACAGTTATCAAGAAGGCTGCTCTCAACGGCAAATCATTCGATCCAGCTGCAATGCAGGCAGCGCTGGCAGACTGAGCTTAAAGAATATTCACAGATTACTGGGGTGCGGCAATGCACCCCTCATGTTTTCAGTCGATATCAGGGGAATCGTATTCAGGTATTTCCGGAATCCCTGCTTTGTTCTCTATGTATTTAACCTTTTCCTTTCTTACCTTGCGGGTTTTCCTCATTTCCACCTTCATGAGATACTCAGCTTCAGCCCTGTTCTTTCTGGAATCACTTTCGAATCTGTTCTCTGCAACTGTTTTCTTCAGCGCATAATGGAACACTACGATCATCATGTACCACAGAGAAGAGAGAATGAAGGGGGAGAAATTCCTGAAAGTATATTCAAAAACCGCGATTCCCGATTCGCCAAGTATGAGAAGAGTATCGAGATTCTGGAAGAAAAGAAGCGTTGAGATAATTGCCGGGAATACCCAGTAAAGCCCCTGCCTCGAGAATATGAATCTCAGGGAGGCCAGAAGCGACATGAATGATAGAAGCAATGCAGTAATAGGTATGATGTAGACCAGCACGATATCTTCCTTATTGCAATCTTAGCACATGCTCTCTTCTTCTACCATCATTCACGATGTGGTAAAATCTGCATATGGTACTCCATAACTCATTTGCAGATGATAATGCCCTGCGATCTAGGGTCAGACCGAGAAACGAGGATGCCCGCGGGCCGTATTACCGCGACACGACGGCGATAATCCATTCATCTCCTTTCAGAAGGCTCAAGCATAAGACTCAGGTTTTCTTCGCACCGTCCAATGACCATATCTGCACGCGCATGGAGCATGTTCTCCATGTGGCTTCAATTGCTGCAGCAATATGCAGGCCTCTGGGGCTGGATAACGAGATGGCCTGGGCAATCGGTCTGGGGCATGATCTCGGGCATACTCCATTCGGCCATGTCGGGGAGAGGATAATCTCAAAGCTTTCAGAGGAGAGAGGTCTTGGCAGATTCGAGCACGAAGTCAATTCTCTCCGTGTTGTCGATTTTCTTTCAAATAACGGCAATGGACTCAATCTGACCTATGCGGTGAGGGATGGGATTGTATGCCATAATGGCGAGAGCCTTAAGCGCAGGATAAAGCCTACAGGTACTGTTCGCGATCTCAAAGCGGTGACGGAGAGGGAAGGGCTCATTCCAGCGACATTCGAAGGCGCTGTCGTGAGATTCTCCGATACGATTGCATACCTCGGGCGCGACTGGGAGGATGCGTACAGACTCGGTATCCTCAAGGGTCGTGAGCTTCCAGAGATAGTCAAGGAACGCCTTGGCTCATCAAATGGTGCGATCATAAACACGCTTGTCACTGATATAATCAACGGAGCGAGCGAAGAGGATGGTATCGGTTTCTCGCATGATATATTCGAGGCTGTTGAGGTCTTCTCTGAGTTCAATTACCAGTACATATACCGCTCGGAGATACTTAATGGATACACCCGCTATTTCACCAGGCTTCTGCGGCTGATCGCGGATTATCTAGAGGATCTCTATGAAAGCTATCATCTCGATGAGAAAGGATATCTCTCAGAGCATAACATGCTTGCAGCCGGTTTTTATAACCACATCGCGGAGATGTATCCGAAATACATCGAGAAGGAAGGCTCTGACAGGAAGATGATCATTGATTACATTGCCGGCATGACAGATAACTTCTGCCTCGACTGCGCAAATGAGATACTCAAACCTGACCATCTGAACGAGGAGCTTGAATCCATAACAGGCAGATGGTTCGATGCCAGATGATCAGCGTCTTGCCAGATGCTCTATTTCCTCGATGAACTGATCGAGATCATCGAATGCCCTGTATACTGAGGCAAAGCGTACATACGCGACGCGCGATACAGGGTATAGCTGCTTCAGAGTCTCTTCTCCCACCTGCTGGCTTGTCACAGTATTTTTCGATCCTGCAAGCTCGTAGATGCTGTCCTCGATCTTCTGCAGTATGCTTTCTATCTCATCCTGTGTGATGTTGAGCTTCTCAGTGCACTGTCTGATGCCTCGTTCGACCTTCGTGATGTCGAAAGGCTGATGTCTGCCATCTTTTTTGATGACGATTATCGGCTTCTCCTCAATCCGTTCATAGCTAGTGAATCTGTAACCGCAGTTGAGGCATTCGCGCCTTCTTCTTATTGAGGTGCCATCCTTATTCGTCCTCGATTCCAGTACCTTATCTTTATCTGCAGAGCATCTTGGGCATTTCATGCCGAAAAGAATATCATATATGACACTAAATGTGGATAAAATATTATCAATTCTTTTATATTTTCCATCTATAGGGTAAGAAATGCAGAAAATAGGGAATTGCATATTCCTTTGTTATCATGATAACATTACAAACATATTAATAACAACAGGTGATTTATGGGAGCTTCAGTTGCTGCATTAGTTAAAGATTTCATCGATAAGAGCCCGTTCATTTCTGAAATGCTCATCGAGGACCTGGTTTCGTTCTCAAATCTTGCCAGATACATGCAGAGCGATGTCTCGAAAAGCGCTGGGTTTGAGGTAAGCCATTCATCTCTTGTGATGGCCGCAAGACGGTATGCGACGGAACTCAAGGAAAAGGCGAAGAGCGAGAGGAAGGGAAGCATAGGATTCGAGATCTCGATGAAGACGAATATCTATGATGTAAATCTCCGCATGAGCGATGAAACGGCATCCGCCCTGATGAAGCTCTATGACGTGGTTCAGCCATCAAATGGTGATTTTCTGAATATCACAATAGGTTCCCATGAGATATCGCTGGCAATCTCAGGAAGCCTGAGGGATAAGGTCGATTCAATCATAAGCGAGAAGGATGTGATACATCGCTTTACTGATCTCGTCGCTATTACAATCGCTTTCTCCGGCGATTTCCTTCAGACACCGGGAATTGTCCATCTTGCCGCCAGAAAGCTTGCGTGGGCTGGTGTGAATATAATCGAGATCGTATCCACAATGAATGTCCTCACATTTGTCATCGGCAAGGAGCAGAGCTCAAGAGCATATGAGGCTCTTACGGAATTCCTGACAGATGAGATATAGGATCATCACCGGAGGAAAGGGAAGCGGTAAGACAACGAGGCTTCTTTCTCTTTCTTCAGAGTGCCGCAATCCTTCTGGCTATGCCTCAGTGCACAGAGGCGATGAATACTTCCTTCTGGATCTCAGAAGCGGGGAGGAGAGTCTCCTGATGACTTCAGAACCTCGGTTTTCAGCATGTTTCAGACGCTGGTCTTATGACGAGAGCCTTTTCAGTATTGCAGAGCAGAGTCTGATGGCAATTGCAGAAGGAGATGTCTTTCTCGATGAGATAGGGCTTCTTGAACTTGATGGAAAAGGATTTTCGAGAGCACTGAGGTATCTTCTTACTGAAGGAAAAGCATCCCTTACGATTACCGCAAGAGATGCCTATCTTGAATCTGTCATATCATATTTCAGTATACATGATCCCGAGATAATCAGATTATAGCGGTGGAAGGGTAAGCCGGAGCTTCTCCCTGCCTTTTTCAGTGCCTCCATAGAGAATCTCTGTAAGCGGTGTCTTGTCGAATATGAAAGAGTCTGAGTACTCGAAGAGCTTTCCGTCCTTGTTCACCAGATCCATCCCATAATGCTTCATTACAGCATGCGATGATGCTATATCCCAGGCAAAGCATTTCTGTACGACAACACCATCTATAGATGGGAAGACAAGCGGTGCGAGTATGTGGATTATCGTGGAGCCGAGTACGCGTATCTTTCCCCGGAACGATGAGAAATCGAGCTCTCTCGGTCCTTTTGAGCCCATCGTTACCTGAAGTGCATTATCCTTATTTCCTTCGATTATCAGTTTCTCACCATTGATGTATGCATCTTCGTATGGATCCATACGAAGCAGAATGGAATCACAGCCCACTCCGAAACGTGGTGCGGCAATCATCGCGCCAACTGGTGTGTGTGATTTATCGAGAATGCCAATCGAGACAGCAAAGGCAGGCATTCCCTGTGAATAGACATCGGTTCCGTCTATCGGGTCTAGGATGAATATCCATTCGCTCTCCCTGTTGTTCTCCACAATATCCTCTTCGCTGATTACAGCAGCCTCAGGGAAAAGCGTTCTGATGCATTTTATTAGCTTTCTGCTTATTGCCGTATCAGCTTCGGTGAGCACAGAGCCATCTGCCTTGAATGACCTGTGCACTTCATGCTGCATTTCCTTAGCGTATTCGCCGCATTCAATGACAGCTTTATATAGTTCATCCAGCTTGTTCTTTTCCAGGATCATAATCTTTTCTTTAGGATAATTCGGGAAATAGTGCAAGATGTGCTTGTTGCCCTTCTTCACCATTATAACTTACAATCGCGGCGTGGACATTAAGCTCAGGGATCTTATAACTGATTACATCCGTAATAACCCTGCAATCAAAGCGGCAGCCCGCCGTGATTCTGGGATAATAAAGGCTGATAGCCTTGATTTCTATCCGCTCTCCAGAGCTGTGAAGCTCATTGCTGCGAAGAGGGGAGGACGGCTTTTCGCAATCTCTCCGACCGATGAGAGCGCTAGACAGCTTTTTCAGGATCTTTCAGCAGATGATGATATCCCTGTCATTCTTCTTCCCACCGATGGAAGAAGGCTTTATTCGGAATACAAGCTCACATCCTCAAGTTATGATCAGAAGAAAGCGCTGGATGCGATAAATGAGATGAAGGGGGGTATTGTAATTGCGTCCCTCCGGTCTTTTGTGTCTCCTGTGATGTCCCCAGCATCCCTTGATAAGTTTTCCATAAAGCTCAGGATCCACGACAGCTTCAATCCATCAGATCTTGCAGTTGAGCTTGAGAAGGCGGGGTATTACCGTACATCCTCATGTTATGAAGCGGGATCATATTCAATACGCGGAGAGGTGATGGACATATTCCCGTTCTCCTTCGATTCTCCGATAAGACTCTATGCAGAGTGGGATGAGATCGGGCGCATCGCATATTACGATCCGATGACGCAGAAGAGCGTGGAAGAGCTCAAGCGAGTGAACATTCCTCTTATATCAGGAGATTCAAGTCCTCTCTTCTCGACTCTGGAAAGCTATCTGAAGGCAGATGATTACTTCCTTTTCGCGGGGATGGAGAGAATAGCGACTGCATGGAAGGCGATGCAGAATGAAGCAAGATCATTATTCAACGAGGCATATAAGAAGGATGAGAAGGCTCCTCTTCCTGACAGGATCCTTTTCCCATGGGATTCCTTCATTTCTTCCGTTTCGCACTGCTTCTCAGTCTATGATATCTCCTCTCCTGAATACTCGCATTTCGGCATCTCCGCGTCCCGTTCATATTTCGGTAATGTGACATATTTCAAGGAGGACATCGCCACACTTCTTTCAAACGGCTGGAAGATCTCAGTCATTGCTCCTACTGATGTGCAGAAGGAAAGGCTGGAAAATGTCCTCCGTGATTTCGCCGTCTCGATTGAGACTGCCGATATCTCATCGGGTTTCCAGATTGAAGGCCAGTCAATCCTTGTTGTTCTTGATAACGAGATATTCGGAAGAAGGAAGAAAAGGGCGAAATCCGTTGTTGAAACCATATCATCTCCGCTCGATTCCTTCGTGGAACTCAAGGAAGGGGATTATGTTGTCCATGTGAATTACGGAATCGGGCGATTTGTGAAGATCGACAGGGTCAAGACAAGCCGTACCGAACGCGATTATATAAAGATTGAATATGCCAATGAGGAACATCTCTATGTTCCTATCGAGCAGGCGGACCTTGTACAGAAATACATCGGTAACGATGGTAAAGCCCCAAAGCTTGACTCGCTTGGTTCCCAGAGCTGGTCGAAGAAGAAGGAAAAGGCGCTCAAAAATGCTCAGGAACTTGCTGCCGAGCTCGTGCATCTGTATGCAGAGAGGCAGAGTATCCACGGTTTCCCTTTCTCTCGTGACAATGACTGGCAGATACAGTTTGAGGCTTCATTCCCGTTTACCGAGACTCCTGACCAGCTGAAATGCATCGATGAAATAAAGAAGGATATGGAGTCCGATAAGGTCATGGACAGGCTTGTATGCGGTGATGTCGGCTACGGGAAGACCGAGATTGCATTCCGTGCTGCATTCAAGGCTGTGATGAGCGGAAAGCAGGTCGCATTCCTCGCTCCGACTGTCATCCTTGCCGAGCAGCATTACAATAACTTCAAGGCACGTCTTGGATCATTTCCCGTAAATGCCGGAATGCTTTCCAGATTCGTCAAGGGCAGTGAGCAGAAAAAGGTTCTGCAGGGGGTGAAGGATGGATCGGTGGATGTGCTTTTCGGTACGCACCGGATACTCCAGAAATCAATTTCATTCCATGATCTGGGCCTTCTCATCGTCGACGAGGAACAGCGCTTCGGCGTGAAGGATAAGGAGAGAATCAAGCAGATGAAGACGAATGTCGATTCCCTGACGCTCTCTGCAACTCCGATTCCACGTACACTGTATATGTCGCTTCTCAAGGTTCGTGATATGTCCCTCCTGACAACGGCTCCGAGGGAAAGACAGCCTATCGAGACTGAAATCGCGCGTTTCTCCATCAAGACTGTTTCCGATGCGATAAAAAGGGAACTTGAACGAGGTGGACAGGTATTCTACCTCCATAACAGAATCGAGGATCTTGAGTCTATCGTTCAGATGATACGTTCGGAGATTCCATATGCAATTGTGGAATATGCTCATGGGCAGATGGAAGCTGATGAGATAGAGGATATAATGCACCGCTTCGTATTCGAGGGAATACAGGTTCTTGTATCCACGACGATCATAGAGAACGGTATCGACATACCGAACGTTAACACCATAATAATCGATCAGGCGGACAGATTCGGGTTGTCGCAGCTGTATCAGCTCAGAGGCAGGGTCGGACGCTCTGACAAGCAGGCATATTGCTATCTGCTTTATCAGGATGAATCGATGCTCAATAACGACGCGGTCAGGAGACTTCGTGTCCTTTCCGAGAATACTGCACTCGGCTCCGGATTCAAGGTTGCGATGAAGGATATGGAGATACGTGGCGCGGGAAATATTCTCGGTCGTGAGCAGTCTGGTCATCTTGAAGCTGTAGGTCTTGATATGTACATGCGCCTTCTCGAGGAGGAAGTCGACAGGCTTATGGACACAAAGAAAACAGAAAGCCGAGATGTTCTTCTGGAGCTCGATTACTCAGGATTCATCCCCGATACATATATCACGGATCCTTCCTCTAAATTCGAGGCTTACAAGAAAATTGCCTCCATATCGACGGAGGGGCAGCTTGAAGGTCTTCGTGCGGAACTTGAGAACCGCTATGGACAGATGCCAGAGGAAGTCGATAATCTCTTCTGTATCGCCGAGATAAAGATTATCTGCAGAAGGCTTTCGATTTTCCATCTTACGGAAAGACGTGGTGCCGTTGATATCGAATTCTCGCAGCTGTCTGCGCTTAATCCTGATAAGGTCATTAACCTGCTGAAACTGTCCGGAGGAAAAGTTCAGATAGATAGCAGCAACATGACACATATGAAGATGCAGACAGGCGCTGTATCGCTGAAGGACAAGGCTCTGTTTATTCTGGAGCAATTAAGGAGACTTATCTGATGACAGATGAAGAAATGTTTGAGAAACTCGATGAGATAGAAATAAGGAAGAGCAGGGAGAGAACGATAAAGAGCTATGTCCTCCGCAACAATGTGATCTCCGACAAGGACAGGAAAATCATTTCCCAGTATATGCCGGATCATGGATTTTTCTTCGAGGATAAGATGCTCGATTACAGCAAGCTCTTCGGAAATGACAATCCGGTTGTTGTTGAAATCGGGTTCGGAATGGGAGACACGACAAGTGAAATCGCTCTTCGCCGTCCTGAGTGTAATTATATCGGAATCGAGGTGTTCCTCCATGGCTTTGTTAATCTTCTCAATGATCTGGGAAAGCGCAGTATCGACAATGTGAAGATCATCAGATTCAACGCAGTTGATGTGCTTGAGCATATGATTCCCGATGGTTCGCTTGAGGGCTTCCATATATTCTTCCCTGATCCATGGCAGAAGAAGCGTCATCATAAAAGAAGATTGATGACCCCTGATTTCCTGCATTTCCTTTCCACGAAGCTCAGAAAGGGCGGTTATGTCTATATGGTAACTGACTGGGAGAAATATGCTGAAGAGGTTCTGGAGTTTTCGCAGAACGAAACCCTTCTGGAGAACCCATTCGGTGGTTTTGCGCCTCCTGTAACATGGCGTCCTGTGACAAAGTTTGAACAGAAAGGACTGGACAAGGAGCATACTATCAACGAAATATGGCTTGAGCGGATATGAAAACTGACAAAAATGTCCATATCTTATGCTTTTCCCTTGATTGTTGGCATGAAGTGCAATAGAATCATTTTCGTTAGCTCTTGGGGAAGAGGTAAAAACCGTTCATGCTCAGAATGCGTGCCACATAGGATTCAAACCTGTGTGGTTTTTCTTTTTACGTGCATTTACAGACATTTCCGATTGCGGAATATGAGAACAAAAAGAAGGGCAGCTCCTTTGAACTGCCCCTCAAAGAAACCTGACGAAAATCAGGCTTCTGCTGCTTCTTTAGCCTTCTTTGCCTCTGCGATAACATCATCGGCAAGCTTGCCATGAAGCTCTTCATAATGATCGAATTCAAGTTCGAAAGAACCTGTTCCGGATGTCATGGATTTCAGCTCGATAGCATAATTTCTGAGCTCTGCCATCGGGACTTCTGCCTTGACACAGACAACATGGCCTTTCTCTTCCTGACCAAGAACTCTTCCGCGCTTTGATGAGAGATCTGATAGAATCGATCCGAGATACTCATCATCTACATAGACATCGACTTTCATGATTGGTTCAAGGAGCACACATCCAGCTTTTCCGAGAGCAACTTCCATTGCGCCCTTTGCTGCAAGTCGGAATGCCATTTCCGAAGAATCGACAGGATGTTCCTTTCCATCAAGAAGCGTTACGCCGATATCAACAAGAGGGTAGCCAGCGAGGTAACCTTCCTGCATGGCTTCCTGGATACCTTTCTCGATTCCTGGAATATATCCCTTGGAAACAGCACCTCCCTTGATTGCATTGGTGAACTCGTAGTATTTGCCGCGTTCAATCGGAGCAATGTCGATAACGACACGACCGAACTGACCATGTCCACCTGTCTGCTTCTTATGTGAATACTCTGCAAGACCGGAATCCTTCGTGATAGTCTCACGATATGCAACCTTCGGAGTTCTTGTAAGGATGTTGATCTTCTGCTTTTCCTTGACCTTGTCGAGGATGATTCCGATATGAAGCTCGCCCATTCCTCCGATAATCGATTCCTTTGTCTCTTCGTTATACTTCATCTGGAATGTGAGATCTTCTTCAGCAATACGATGCAGAGCATCATTCATCTTGTCTTCGCTCTTCTTGTCCTCTGCCGAGATTGCAAGCTGGTAAATCGGCTGAGGAAGTCTGAGAGGTCTGAATCTTCTCTTGTACTCAGGTCCTGCTACGAATGTTGCATTGGTGTAAGCGATATCACACTTTGTAATGATTCCGATATCACCGGCAACGAGGCTATCTGTCTCGATAAGCTTCTTTCCAACTGCTCTATAAAGCTTTCCTGGCTTTGCCTTCTTTCCAATTTCGTTGTTATATATATCGGTTTCAGCTGTAAGCGTACCAGTGACAACCTTGATAAAGCTCATCTTTCCTGAGAATTGATCGATTGTCGTCTTGAATACATATCCAGAGAACGGTCCTTCCGGATCGATCTTGATTGTCGTTTCTTCTCCCTCATGTCCGATGATATACTCCTCGATTCCGAGCGGCCATGGGAAGTTGTTCTTTATGAAGTTGAGAAGGGAAGTGATACCAGCGCCTTTGTCAGTTGCTCCACAGAATACAGGAACGACTCTGTTCACTCTCATTCCTTCTGCAAGTCCTCTTCTGATATCATCCGGCTCAAGCGTGCCTTCCTCGAAATACTTCTCGATAAGGTCATCAGCACCTTCTGCTGCATTCTCGATGAGTCTTCCCCTGAAGTCTTCTACAACAGCTGCATATTTTTCCGGGATCGGCATCGGGGTTTCCTTTCCGCCTTCATGGAATTCATATGCCTGATTCTCAATGAGGTTGATTACTCCTCTGAATTCCTCTGCTTCTCCAAGAGCCATTACAACAGGTACAAAGTGTGCACCGAACTCTTCGACAAGTGAATCTATCGTATGCCTGAAGCTGGCTCTTTCCTTGTCCATCTTATTGATGAAAACCGCTCTAGGCTTATTTCTCTCGTCCAGTCTTCTCCAGAGCTTTATTGTCTCAATCTGCGTGCCTTCTCTTCCATCGATGAGCATCAATGCAGCTTCTGTAGCTCTGAAAGCGGAGATTGCTTCTCCGATGAAGTCTCCAGTACCCGGTGTGTCGAGTACGTTTATTCTCTTGCCATCCCACTCAAATGATGCAAGTGCGGAATGGACAGACATTTTTCTTGAAATTTCCTCGTCAGTGTAGTCACTGATCGTTTTACCGCTATCTACCGTTTCCGGGTGGGAAAGAACTCCTGCATAATAAAGCATCTGCTCTATGAGGTTAGTCTTTCCCGTACCATTATGGCCGATGATTGCCACATTCCTGATATCCTTGGTGTTGACGCTCATCTGAATCCTCCTTTTGAATTAAATAAGCATTAATTAAATTGATGTTAAAGGCTGAGAT
>JADIMF010000092.1 GCA_017694915.1 Candidatus Ornithospirochaeta stercoravium | reverse complement strand
AAGGAACCAGCGAGACTAGCTGGTCGATAGGCCGGCGGTACAAGCGCGGCAACGCGTTCAGCCGACCGGTACTAATGCTCCGTGAGGCTTGGCCATATTATCGTTCCGGTTCCCGGAATGATCATGGGAATGCACTTCCGCATGATCTCCTGGTGGCCATAGCAGGGCGGCGATACCCGTTCCCATCCCGAACACGGAAGTAAAACGCCCTCGCGCCGATGGTACTGCAGCTCGTCTGCGGGAGAGTAGGTCGCTGCCAGGTTTTTTTTTGTCTTCTCATCCCTCGTGGATGTTCATATATTGCCCTCATCAGAGGGTTTTTCTTTTTTATGGAGGAATTATGAATATCATTTTCGTATGTCATGGGAACATCTGCAGGTCGCCGATGGCTGAATATATCATGAAATATCTTCTTGAGGATTATCACACAGAGGGTGTTTATGTATCATCTGCAGGAGTATCTTCTGAGGAGAATGGAAATGATATCTATCCTCCTGCAAAGAGAATGCTCAAGGCTCATGGAATCCCTTTCTTTTCACATAGAGCTCATCGTATAACCGATGATGAATTCAATAACAGTGATCTTGTCATTGCACTGGATCGGTCTAATCTCAATGCTCTTGTAAGACGTTTCGGAAAAAGCAGCAGAATCATGATGCTCCTTCCCCGAGATGTCGAGGATCCTTGGTATACCGATGATTTTGAGACAGCATATGAAGATATACTTTCTGGCTGCAAGGCTCTCCTTTCTGAGATAAGAGGGGATGCAAATCTTTGAAATACATAATATAATGGCATGTGGAGCTTAGCTCTATTGGAGAGATTAAAATGGATATTCGCTATTCAACAGGCAAAGAGCCTTTCAAGAGAATGAACACGGATGAACTCAGAGAAGAGTTTCTCATCACAGATATCTTCCGCCCGGATGATGTAACTGCTGTTTACTCACATGTTGATAGAATCGTAACAATGGGTGCTATGCCTGTTAAGGAGACTATCTCCATCGACAAGAACATCGATTGCTGGAAGAACTTCGGCGTTCATTACCTTCTCGAGAGAAGGGAGCTTGGTGCAATCAACATCGGAGGAAAGGGTACACTCACAGCTGACGGAACAGCTTATGAGATGGATCACTTCGATGGAATCTATATCCCAATGGGAACAAAGGAAGTAACATTCAGCTCTGCAGATCCGGCAAATCCTGCAAAGTTCTATATGTGCACAACACCAGCACATCGCCCATATCCTGTAAAGCTTATTCCTCTCAAGGACGCAATCCATAAGCACCTTGGATCACAGACAACATCCAATGAGAGAACAATCAATCAGTATATCCACCCAGATGTACTCGACACATGTCAGCTTTCAATGGGTCTTACGCATCTTGAGCCAGGTTCAGTATGGAATACAATGCCAGCACATACTCATGAGAGAAGAATGGAAGTTTACTTCTATTTCGAAATCCCAGAGGATAATGTCGTATTCCACTTCATGGGCGAGCCTTCTGAGACAAGACACATCATCATGCACAATGAAGAGGCTGTTATCAACCCGGCATGGTCAATCCATTCTGGCTGCGGTACATCCAACTACACATTCATCTGGGCAATGGCAGGTGAGAACCGCGCTTATGATGATCAGGATGTTCTCAAGACAGACAAGGATCTCAGATAATCAGTATCTGAAGGTACAAATGAAGCGCACTGTAAAAGGTGCGCTTTTTTGCTGAACAAAGAAAAAATCTCTTGACAAAGTACTGGGGGGGGTATTCTTACCTTGATATTGTTCAGGAGGTTTTCATGAAACGAACAATTATTGCTGTAATAAGCATTGTTTTGATAGCGTTTGCTTTCACGGCTTGTCGTCAGTCGGTTGTCATACCATTTGACCCAGTGCCAGGTAATCCTAATACACCGGTAACACCTACACCTGATCCATCGATAGATGATACAGTAGATTCTTATGAAGATCTGCTTGCGGCTCTTACTGACCCAGACATTTTGACAATAAAGCTTTCTGCAGGATTTTCGATGACACCAGCAGAAGCTGCCGCACTGCCATTTACGCGTGAGGGAATTACTTTTGATGGTAATAATATGACTCTCACGATTTCTTCTGATAATCCAGTAACTACACCTAGCACCCCAGCTCCTGTTAAGTCAGATATTTTCACGATTAATGCACCTGGTATTACATTCCGTAATCTAAATCTTGTTGTCACAGATGCATCTATTAGTACGTGGATGGTTGTTGTGAATAACAATAAGTTCACATTTGAAGGTGGATCAATTACTGGTGAAATATACTTTGATCAAGACTATTCCACGGTCAACATGGGAATTGTTATAAACGCTGGTACTACTGGTACAGTTATAAAAAATGTAGAGCTCAAAGGAAATTATACTCCTGTAACTGCATCATCGCCTGCATTTGAACTTAATAACGTCAAATTTGAATCTGGAATGGAAATTGATTCAATTTCAGAGGCTACAAAAATTACAGAGTGTTCAGAGCTGTCTGACGCTGAATATATAGCTGCATTCAACATTGTATCTGGTTGTGATGCCGCAAAAGCAAAGGAAATTTCTAAAGCTAATAACAACTGTGTTGTTACAGCAAGTGATGGAGTTAAATATAATCAGGATGGTGTTGTAATAAGAAAATTAGATGACCTGAAAACCTTTGCAGAAAAAGCGGAAGAAGGTGCTGTTGCAAATATGATGATTGCAGAAGATGAGGTTATTGAAGTAGCTGAGACAATCAATTTCAATAAGGCTGTAACTCTTCATGGCAATGGTGCGACTATCAAGATAACTCAGACCGATAATAAAAACGGGGCAGCTTTCAGCGTTAATGCAAATAATGTTAAACTTGATGGTCTTAATTTTGTTGGTGGAGATACTCCGATGGCTGCAACTTCAGCTCCTGATGCAATTATTGTCGGAACTGGAATGACAGGGTTTGAAATTACCGACTCAACGTTCTTTGGAGTATTTGAAAAGGATGGATCTGATTATAAGGCTACAATGAGGATGGGAATTGCCCTACAGCCGGGAGTTAAAGCTACGATTGAAGATGTAGTCATGCAGTATGTATATACTCCTATTCAGGCTTATGGCTCTTTTACAATGAAGGGTGTTCAGTTTAATTCCGGAATCAACATGAATTCAGCTGCATCCTCTGATTATTCTCAACTTGTGATTGAAAATTGTTCTTCAAAAAAAGGAACCTCAGAGGTTTATGATAAAGGCGGAAAGATTGTATTCAACTTGGAGAATATAACAGATTCTACAACTGCAAAAGCTACAGTAGAAAAGTTGGTATTGGAGAAATGGAAGCCAGAAAATTCAAGTATTGCTTTCTATTTTGGAAGTAATACTAGTGGAAATGGCACAGAAACAGAAATTACTGCTGATTGACCTTAAGTTTTAACAGTCTGCAAAGCAAAGCCAGTATTGCTGACTTTGCTATAACAGAAACTTCGATTCAATCAGAATGAATTTATTCATTCGAGGGCTACTGTAACAGGTAGCCCTTTTACATTCTGAGAAGAGTTGTGTTCTATGCTTTAAATTATTCAAGTCATATTATGACGAGAATAATAATATTCACGTTTATTTTTGATTTGAATATGTTTGTTTCATACTTCATAAATTAAAGTCCTTTCTGAATATGATTCCATTGAGTATGGTTGGTACAATTTCAGATATCTGCTATAAATACGAATTATGGAAATCAAACTAAGGAATCTTAAGAGAAACTATGGTTCACTGCACGCTGTGGACGATGTCTCTCTTGATATCCCGTCAAATACAGTATATGGAATCATAGGCCGCTCCGGTGCAGGTAAGTCGACGCTTGTACGTCTTATCTCGATGCTTGAGTCCCCTGATCAGGGAGAGGTCTATTATGATGACAAGCGTGTGGATAATCTTTCTAAGAAAGAACTTATAGAAGAGAGAAGAAAGATCGGAATGATATTCCAGACATTCAATCTCTTCTCATCCCGCAATGCTGCGGATAATATCGCTTATCCGATGGAAATCTGCCATATGGATAAAGCGTATATAAAGCAGAGGACAGAGGAGCTTCTTGCTCTTGTCGGTCTTGAAGGAAGAGGTTCCGCCCCTATATCCACACTCTCAGGTGGTCAGAAGCAGAGAGTGGCAATAGCTCGTGCGCTTGCTATAAAGCCATCTATTCTCTTCTGTGATGAAGCGACAAGCGCTCTTGATCCTCAGACAACGAGATCCATCCTTGCTCTCATCAAGGAAATACAGAAGAAGATGAATCTCACGGTTGTCATGATTACACATCAGATGGAAGTTGTCCGCGATGCATGTGACCGTGTTGCTGTTCTTGATTCCGGTCACATAGTGGAAGAGGGAGATGTTGCAGATATCTTCTCTTCTCCGAAGAGCGATGTGACGAAGGACTTCCTATCTTCTCTCACAAATGTTCGTGAGTCAGTTGTGCGCTGGTCAGATAAGGGCGGACACTATACTCTCCGCTTCCGTGGAACATCAACAGATGAGCCGATTATCTCCTCGGCTTCTGCCGCAACAGGTGCTATCTTCAACATTCGTGCTGCTGGTGTACAGACAGTCAACGGTGAGGAGATGGGCATCATGATTACTGATATCGGGCCTGATGAGGAAACTGCAGTGAAGACTGTTGCGTTCCTCAGAGAGAAAGGTGTCGGTGTCGAAGAAGCAAAGAAGGAGGCTGAATGATGGATGCTTTTCTTGATGCAAGAATGTGGACACTGGTTGCAGAATCCACATGGCAGACTATCGTCATGGTTTTCCTTTCAACGATATTCTCCATGATCCTCGGATTGCCGATTGGAGTTCTTCTTCATGTGACATCATCAGAGGAACAGGGTGGAATCCTTCCTCGTCCTGTTTTCTATAATGTGCTTTCCAGGATTGTGAACATTCTCCGTTCATTTCCTTTCATCATCCTGATGATTGTTCTCATGCCTCTTTCTAGACTGATTATAGGAACGAGTATCGGAACGATGGCGACTGTCATCCCCCTCTCGATTGCTGCAGCTCCTTTCGTGGCACGTGTCATCGAGTCTTCCCTTAAGGAAGTAGATCCTGGTGTTGTCCAGGCTGCAAAGGCGATGGGTTCGACGAACTGGCAGATTATCATCAAGGTCCTTATTCCCGAAGCGCTTCCTGCTCTCGTTTCCGGAGTCACCCTTACGATAATAAATCTCATAGGCTATTCGGCTATGGCGGGAGCTATCGGAGGCGGTGGTCTTGGTGACCTTGCAATACGTTATGGTTACCAGAGATTCAGCCCCGCTTACATGGTCTGTGCAGTTGTTGTAATCATCCTGATGGTTGAGATAATCCAGTTCATCGGTGATAAGATAAGCGCGCGTCTTATAGCAAAACGCTGAGAAAAATGCATAAAGAATTGCAGTCTGGATACTCTGGACTGCATTTTTATCTCTTTATATTTTCTTCTATTGTAATGAAATAAATATATAGATTGTAAATTTTGATCAAAATTTACTTCTTCGTATATGATTTTCTATTGCATATCAATACATGTTTATGCATAATGAAATCAGAAATTAAGAAAGGAGGACATGATATGAAATCGTTTACATCTCTATCAATGTGCATGTTCTCCATGATGATGCCCGTCAGGGCATAAGTATCTTTTTATCACCACATTTTTATCTGAAAATCGGGTCCTTTCGGGACATATTTCTGAATAAATCTAAAAAATATCTGGAGAAAATAATGAAGAAGTTTTTTGTAATCGCACTTGCACTTATCGTACTTGCAGCACCTGCTTTCGCTAGCGGAGCTAAGGAATCAGATCCGAATGTAATCAAGGTCGGAGCAACGCCTGACCCTCATGGTGTTCTTCTTGAACTTGTGAAGGACAATCTTGCAGAGGAAGGCTATGACCTTCAGATTGTCGAGTTCACAGA
>JADIMF010000091.1 GCA_017694915.1 Candidatus Ornithospirochaeta stercoravium | reverse complement strand
GCTGTGAATGCAAAAAGCATCAGAGCAGCAAGTGCTCCTATAAGAATACATTTCTTCATCGTATTCCTCTCCTCCTAGATTTACAGCCTCAAGACTACCCCCCCCCGGTAGCAATTTGTCAAGTGTTTTCTTCGGGATTTTATTTTTTTGTATTGTTTATATGGAAAACGCGCTCTGATAGGCTTCCGCTCAATTCGAGTTTTTGTGTAAAAATAAGATTGACAATCTTAATAATTACAAATTACTTTATAGATACAGGTGCAGAAGTGCACACTGAAGACCCGGGATCACTGGATTGTCGTCTAAGCGTACTGCAAGTACGTCAGTCCCGGGGAGCCACCTCCGGGAGGGAGGTGGTTTATTTATGAAAAGAACATTCTGTATATATTCCGATGAATCTGGAGTATTTGATAAAATACATAATGACAAATTTGTCTTTGGTGGCATAATTCTGAATGCAACAGAAGATGAGGTTTCAAAAGCAGCCAGTCTTTATAAAAACATAGAAAGCACACTCAGAAAGAAATCAGAATACGACAACATAAATGAGTTGAAGGCTGTAAATCTATCTTTCCATGACAGACGTTGGGTATTTTCTAAGCTGACACCATTATATAAATTTGGCACGATCATAGAACTACAACGTGTAAAAGATGAAATGTTTATAAATAAGAAAATCAAACAGCGATATCAAGATTTCGCCTACAAGCTAGGTATCAAAAATGCTTTTGAGTCAATGTTAAAATCTAATTTAGTAAACAAATACGATGAACTGAGATTTGAATTTTTTGTAGATGCACACCACACGGCCACCGATGGACGATATGAGCTACATGAAGCGCTCTTACAGGAATTCAAAGATGGAACAGTAAATTATAATACAATGCATTATTTTCCGCCCCTTTTCCCAAATACAGTTTCCCTGAATCTGCATCTGGCAGATTCGAAAACAAACCTCCTGGTAAGAGCTGCTGATATTGTGGCAAACAGAATATATTATGAAACGAAACATGCTCGCCACATCAAAATACATTCATCAAATACAATAATAAAGGTATTACCTTAGCTTAAATATAAAAACCGTGAATCTGCAGTTACATAAATATCCGGATAAGTTTCTCACCTATCCGGATTTATTGCTTCAGCGCTCTACTTCTACAGTTCCGTCTTCCTTGACTGTAATCTTGTCACCAGTCTGGACGTATTCGAGGAATTCATCGCCGAGATTATCAACTGTCGGCATTGGATTATCTGTCCATACAGCGGAAAGTATTGCTCCAGCTGCTGCAAGGGAATCAATTTCCTTCGAGAACAGAAGACAAGCCGGCTGACGTGACATGCAGGCTGCACAATAGAGAACAAGACCACCTGTTGTGGAACCTATTGTCTGAGGCATGCAGAGTGCAGTACCTGCAATAGGCTTCTTATAGAGGTCAGGATTGTTCTGATCCGAACACTTACCTGTTTTATCACCGAACATCAGAGAATGCTGGTAGCTTGCAAGCGTGTTGAATCCGCCCTTAGACACAAGAGCTTCCGCGCTTGCATTTCCTTTTACAACTGCTCTGCCTTTGAATATCTTCTTCATCTTCTGCCCCCTGTAATCATCTCCAAGATATCTTCTTCCTTGAAATAGCGTGCCGATGTGTAGGTCCTCAGCTTGTTTGAACATGTGATTACAGGCATCGATGCACACTGTGGATTGTTCATATACATCAGTGGGCATATATAGCTGATGATGACTCCTGCATCGAGAAGCTTCTTCTCCTTATCTGTTCCTTTGAATCTCTCAAGAACCTTAGGAGCTGCGGTCAGGACAGTTTTCACGGAAACCTTCTTCAATCCCTTAGACTTCAGAGCTCCATCAATTCTGTCGCTCCAGTCCTCAAGCTGTGCATATGAGAGATGCGGACAACCGATGAATGCAAGCTTTGGCTTCGCATTCTTATCCTTCCATATGACAGGATAATTCCTTTCGGTTTCCTCAAGCACAGCGTCATCTATCACAAATGTCTTATAACCTTCTTTCAGAAGGCTTCTGCCCTGCTTCTTTGCCTCTGGTGTAAGATTCTCAACATGATAAAGTCCTACCGCACCATTTGAGGCAGTAGCCGCTCCGAAATCCTTCAGATACGCCTTGGCTTCATCATCGAGCGATGGCAGATACTTATCGAGTCCAACGATGTATGGAACATTCTCCATCACCTTCATTCCGATTGCAGATCCCAGAAGCTGTGCTTCAGGTCTTCTTGTAGTCTTTATCTCGATAAGCCAGTCAGCCTTTCTTCCCTCATCTGTAAGAAGCCCGAAATATGGCACACAGCCTACAATCGAGCCGAAAAGATCGAGAATTCCGCTGTTCCTGTTACAACGCGCTCCAAGAACGCTGTTTGCATACACAACGGCAGAGCTTTCAGCCCATGACAGGATATCGCCCTCCTTGGGGATATTCCCGACTTCGTTCATGTAGCAGGTACAGGTATATGCATCGTCATTCATGATCCCGAGCTTTCTGAGCTGTGCATCATAATCATCCTGCTTTGAGTACATGACACGGAAGAATATGTCCTGAATAAAGTTCTTCGGCACGTTCTTGTCACAGGGACGAGGATCGACAGAGAAGCACTGTGCAGAAACCGCACCTCCATCGATGAGAGTATCCATCAGTTCATATACAGGCTTCATGACGGAGAGTCCGAAACTGGTAACAAGATGGCCGTATTTTCCTGTTATGTCGACCATGCGCTCACTTCCGAACGTCTCTCCATACATAATGAGAGTCTTCATTATCTTGGCTTTGACATCCCCTTCCTTTCCATCGAGGATATCCTGCTGTCTTTTAGTAAGTTCCATAGCAACCTCTTCCCCTATGATAGACTGAGGGAGAAAAGATTGCTATGAGTATTTGCCAAAATGACAACAAAGGCCGCTTTGCGCGGCCTGAAATCACTTGGAGATAAGCATTGTCTTCGGATCGAGATTGACCATCATCGGCTTTGGCACATTCTCGTGGTGTGCCCTGACAACAGTCATGACTACCTTATCTATCTTGTCGTCGTAGCGGAGAGCTACCAGAACATCAATCAGATCGAAGTACTTCACAAGAGTATTCGGAACGCCATATTCGTCATAGACGACATCCGGACGTACAGGAGAAACGGAGAACCAGATCTCCAGATTCATCTTCTTTGCGAATTCCTTGATCTTAACGATATCCTCTTCATCAGCCACTGTAAGCTTATAGCCGTCGAAGAGAATGCAGTCTGCTTTGAATGATCCCTGATTGATAAGGGACTCAAGAGAAGCAAGAACCTTCTCGACAGGAACCTGGTCCTGAGAGAAATTCATGACAACGCGGTTTGCAAGTATCGAGTTGTATACCATAGCCGCATCATCAAGTGACTGAAGCTCAGAGATTTCCCTGAATACTTCCTTATACCAGTTTATTACGTGCTCAACGTTACCTGAGAAGGATACGTGGATTACGCTTTCGCCCTTGAAGAGCTTATCTGTTGCGAGATGAACAAGACATGCTGTCTTTCCAAGACCATGCCTAGAGACAATGACACCGAGATTACCGCGTCCGAGACCGCCGTTGATAGCTTCCTCGAAGACGCGAAGCGGGCTTACGCTGTTAAGTTCCTTGATATCCATATGTTTACCTCCATC
>JADIMF010000011.1 GCA_017694915.1 Candidatus Ornithospirochaeta stercoravium | reverse complement strand
CAGAAACCAGATGGATATAGCAAGAGAATCGATGCTGTATTCTCAGAGGTATACTCATCTCCGAAAGAAGCTCTGAGAGAACTTACTCAGCTTCGAAATGAAGTAATCGCTATTAAATGAAAGATGGCTGCCCGAAAGCAGCCACCTTCTGTTTTATCTGAAGCTAACTCAGATTGTCTCGCCGAGAACCTCACCGCACTTCTGATAGAATGCAAGTCTTTCCTTTGCATCCTCAGCAGCTGCAGCAAAGAGCTCATCAGCATGCTCTGGGTTCGTCTTGTAGAGTGAAGCGTATCTTGTCTCACCCTTGATGAACTCCTCGTAATCAGCTGTTGCCGGCTTTGTCTCCCAGATGAATCTCTTACCGGATTCAAGTCTTGGATCGAAGCGGTAAAGCGGCCAGTAACCAGCCTCAACAGCCTTCTTAGCCTCAACCTGAGAATATCTCATGTTGATACCATGGTTGATACATGGAGCATAGCAGAAGACAATTGAAGGACCATCATATGCTACAGCTTCCTGAAGAGCCTTCTGTGCCTGGAGTCTATTGTATCCAAGAGCGATGGAAGCAACATATGCGTGACCGTAGCTCATCATCATGAAGCCCATGTTCTTCTTGCCGACCTTCTTACCAGCATTTGCGAACTTAGCAACTGCTGCCATAGGTGTCGACTTAGAAGCCTGTCCACCTGTGTTGGAGTAAACCTCTGTATCGAGAACGAGGATTGTCACGTTCTTGCCGGAAGCAACTACGTGGTCAACACCACCGAATCCGATATCATATGCCCATCCATCACCACCGATGATGATTACATCCTTCTCTGAGAAGTAATCCTGAAGCTCTACGATCTTATCAAGGAGAGCCTGAGAATCAGCATCCGCTGCCTTCTCCTCTGCGAGGACCTTCTGTACTTCCTTCTGTGCTGTGATGGAAGCCTCAGTTGTATCTGTCCAGAGTGAATAGCACTTCTCGATAGCTGCCTTAAGAGCATCAGAGCATCCCTTAGCGATAAGCTCATCACACTTCATCTTGAGGAGTGTTCTGTTGGAATCTACAGCAAGGCGCATTCCAAGACCATACTCAGCGTTATCCTCAAAGAGTGAGTTACCCCATGCTGGGCCTCTGCCATCAGCTCTCTTTGTGTATGGGATTGTCGGGAATGTACCGGAGTAGATTGAGGAACATCCTGTTGCATTAGCAATAACAGCTCTTTCTCCACAGATCTGTGAAAGCATCTTTACATAAGGTGTCTCACCACAACCTGCACATGCGCCGGAGAACTCGAAGAGCGGCTGCTTGAACTGCAGACCTTTGACTGTCGACATATTGAGACCATCAAGGTTGTCATATGTAAGACCTTCGAAGAATGTGCAATTCTCAATCTCGCCATTAGCTCTCTCTTCTGCAATCGGCTTAAGCTCAAGAGCCTTCTCCTTAGCAGGACATGCTTCTACACAAACGCCACAACCCTGGCAGTCCTCTGTGTAAACCTGGATCTTGAACATAAGACCGCGATCGTTCTTTGTGTTGGACTTGATAGCGTGGAATGTTGCTGGTGCCTTCTCCATATCCTCCGGAGTAATCTGCTTTGCGCGGATTGCTGCATGCGGACATGACTGTACACACTGGTTACACTGGATACACTTTGTGCTGTCCCAATGTGGTACATAAGCTGCAACGCCTCTCTTCTCAAGCTTAGCTGTTCCTGTAGGAAGCTTGCCATCATAAGACATCTGAGATACAGGAATGTCGTTTCCTTCGAGATGCATGATGCGCTCGATGACGTTCTTTGTGAAATCATCTGCGTCATCTGGAATGAGTCTCTTCGGCTCATAGCTCTTTGTGATCTCTGCAGGAACCTTAACCTCAACAAGAGCAGCAGATGCTGCGTCTACAGCAGCCCAGTTCTTGTTGACAACCTCTTCACCCTTCTTGAGGAATGTCTTCTTGATGTACTTCTTGATGAGCTCAATAGCCTCTGTCTCAGGAAGAACATTAGCAATCTTGAAGAATGCAGCCTGCATAACAGTATTGATTCTTGAACCAAGACCTACGCTTCTTGCGATATCAAGAGCATCGATGTTGTAGAAGTGGATGTGCTTCTTGATGATCTGCTCCTGCATATCTCTTGTAAGATGCTCGAATACCTCATCTGAAGGAATCTGGCTGTTAAGGAGGAATACACCGTTCTCCTTAAGAGCAGAAAGCATATCATAACGTCCGATATAAGCCGGGTTATGGCATGCTACGAAGTCAGCATGGTCGATAAGCCATGGCATATCGAGCTTGCCCTTTCCAAATCTGAGGTGAGAGATTGTGATACCACCAGACTTCTTTGAGTCATATGCAAAGTATGCCTGAGCGTTCATGTCTGTATTGTCACCGATGATCTTGATGGAGTTCTTGTTAGCACCGACTGTACCATCAGAGCCAAGACCCCAGAACATACAGGAAACAACACCCTCTGGTGTAACGTCGATCTTATCACAGACTGGAATAGAGCGGCCTGTTACATCGTCGTTGATACCAACTGTGAAGTTGTGCCATGCATTGTCGCCAGCAAGGAAGTCGAATACTGACTTTGCGTGTGTAGGTGTGAAGTCCTTTGAAGAAAGACCATAGCGTCCTCCGATAACCTTCATACCTGTTCTGCCTTCCTGGCTGAGTGCTGTTACTACATCCTCATAAAGAGGCTCACCAAGAGCACCTGGCTCCTTTGTTCTATCCATAACAGCAATTCTCTTTGTTGTTGCAGGGATGCACTTTACGAGATCTGCTGCAGAGAATGGTCTGTAGAGTCTTACCTTTACGAGACCTGTCTTCTTACCATTCTTGTTAAGGTAATCAACAACCCACTCGAACGTGTCAGCAGCAGAACCCATGATGATGACAACATCTGTTGCATCTGGTGCACCAACATAATCAAAGAGATGATACTGGCGGCCTGTAAGAGCAGCAACCTTGTCCATGTACTTCTGTACGATTGCGGGAACTGCATCATAGTACGGGTTGACTGTCTCTCTTCCCTGGAAGTAAACATCTTCGTTCTGTGCAGCAACCTTTGTCATCGGATGCTCAGGGCGCTGTGCACGTGAGCGGAAGCGCTCAATGTACTTCTCGTCTACGAGAGAGCGGATATCATCATAGCTGATTTCCTCAACCTTCTGAATTTCATGAGATGTTCTGAATCCGTCGAAGAAAGCAAGGAAAGGAACCTGTGACTCAAGTGTTGCAAGATGAGCGACAAGTGCCATATCCATAGTCTCCTGGATAGAAGAAGCACATGTCATTGCAAAACCTGTGTTGCGGCAAGCCATGACATCGGAGTGATCACCGAAAATCGAAAGAGACTGAGCTGCAAGAGCTCTAGCACTAACGTGGAAGACCGTCGGAATCATTTCACCTGCGATCTTGTACATGTTCGGAATCATCAGAAGAAGACCCTGAGAAGCTGTGAATGTTGTTGTCAGTGCACCAGCTGCAAGAGCTCCGTGAACTGCACCAGCAGCACCTGCCTCGGACTGCATCTCCATGATATCGACTTTCTTGCCCCAGAGGTTCTCGCGGCCTGTGCTAGACCACTGCTCTGCATACTCGCCCATAGGAGAGGACGGAGTAATAGGGTAAATAGCGGCAACATCACTGAAGGCGTAAGCTATATGCGCCGCAGCGGTGTTTCCGTCAATGGTAACCATTTTCTTGTCTGCCATTTGTTCACTCCTCAAATATTTCATGTGGCAATGCCACTGCTTTTAACCAAAGAGGGTATCAGCGATTATATAGAATATCGCAACAAACCCGGTTCAGCAACTCAAAGCATAATAATTCTCGGGAGTTTTTCCTAAAAAGAAGGAAAAGGAGCGGCTCCAGGAGGATTCTGCTGTTATGAATACCGGAATCACAGCAGAACGGGAAAGATCCCAGCCGCTTCCTGTCCTTTAGGAATGACTTGGTTAGCTATGGCTAACTAATATGTATCACAGCTCTCCTCCCCTCGTCAACAGGAATATGAAAAATATTCTGCAATAAAATAAAAGGCCACCCGAAGGTGACCATCTGATATGCATTGTCCCATCAGATCAGAAGCCGAAGAGAACAACCGCTGAGACTCTTGTGGATTCCCACATAGGATTGAAGATATCTCCTGCATTGCTTGCAGAGAATGTGCCTTTGCAAGGAACAGCCGCATTGAGGCCAACGCTGAGTATTGCAAGATTAACAGTCACGCCTGCCCTATATACAAGCTTAGACTCGGCAAATGCATCTCCTGCATTCTCCAGAAGATGGCCGTTCATCGTCCATTCCTTTGCCTCTCCGACATACTGGAAATCGAACTGCGTACCGACACCAAGCGCGATATCGAGGCCGATGCTGTCAGTAATATAGATTGGTATATTTGCATTGATTGTCGGTAGAAGCGCGATGCTGAAGCTACCCTTCGAACCGAAGCCGATAGTTGCAGGAATATCAATGGAGAGCCATTTTATCGGATTAAGGCGGACATCTGCACCAAACGAGAAATTGTTGATGTCTTTCCATGCATTCTCATCATCGAGCTCAACAACTGTCTTGTTATAAGATACGAGTGGTCCAAACTGGAAAAACGGCGTTGCCGCTGCCAGAGTTGCCGGCAGGATACAGATAACAAGAAGAATAACCGCTACTCTCTTTTTCATTTCTCCTCCTGAAATGTTTTCTCTCATCCAGCTGTGGTGATTTTCGCATAGCTGTTTTCATTCGTCTAGAAAATTATTCCTGTCAGTATCTCCTCCATAATCCAGTCTGTACGGAAAAAGCTGCAGATTACTCAATTCACCTGCAGCTGCTAATCTTGAAAATTAAATCAATATCCCTGATCGCACATTGCATCTGCAACTTTGCAGAATCCTGCGATGTTGGCACCCTTCACATAATCGATATATCCATTATCTTCCCGGCCATGCTTCACGCATTCGGTATGTATGGATTTCATTATTCCTTTGAGCTTCTCATCAACCTCTTCCGAACTCCAGAAATAGTGCATTGCATTCTGACTCATCTCAAGCCCGGAGACTGCAACTCCACCTGCATTTGCGGCTTTGCCCGGTGCAAAGATTATATGATTCTTCCTGAAAAGCTCACTTGCCTTTTCCGTGCATCCCATATTCGAGGTTTCAATCACATATTTCACACCATTGTTTATCAGGGAAGCGGCATCTTCCTCATCAAGCTCATTCTGTATGGCGCACGGGAACGCAAGATCGACAGGAACTTCCCACGGCTTCTTTCCTGGTACGAATTCCGCTCCGAAGCGCTGGGCATATGGTTTCACCACATCATTATTGCTTGCCCTGAGCTGAAGCATATAGGCCCATTTCTCCGGAGTATTGATCCCCTTCTCATCATAGATATACCCATCAGGACCGGAGATTGTGACGACTTTAGCGCCAAGCTGCGATGCTTTCATGACAGCTCCCCATGCGACATTACCGAATCCGGAAATTGCAATGCACTTTCCTTCCATGGACTCGTCATTTTCATGAAGCATGCTTTCCGCAAAATACATCGTTCCGAATCCAGTGGCCTCTGGCCTTACACGGGAACCTCCCCATCCGAAGCCCTTCCCTGTAAGAACGCCGGTATTCTCTGTCATTATCTTCTTGTAGTGTCCGTAAAGATAGCCGATCTCCCTGCCGCCAACTCCAATATCACCAGCGGGAACATCAGTATCAGGGCCGATATATTTATACAGCTCTGTCATGAACGCCTTACAGAAGCGGAGGATTTCCTTGTCGGTCTTTCCCTTCGGAGAGAAGTCAGAACCGCCCTTTCCTCCTCCCATCGGAAGCGTAGTGAGGGCATTCTTGAATGTCTGCTCGAATGCGAGGAACTTCATCGTGCCTTCCGTGACCGATGCATGGAACCTCAATCCTCCCTTGTATGGCCCAAGCGCGTTATTGAACTGAACTCTGTATCCCCTGTTCACGCGGATATTGCCATCGTCATCTTCCCATTCGACTTTGAATGATATCACGCGGTCAGGTTCGGTAATACGCTCAAGTATTCTGTTCTGGATATACCTCGGGTTGTCATTCACTGTATCGATAACAGATTCAACCACTTCTCTCACAGCTTGAATAAACTCCGGTTCGGAAGGATTCCTCCTTTCAACATCCATCATGAAATCATCGAGTCTGTACATATAGCCTCCG
>JADIMF010000090.1 GCA_017694915.1 Candidatus Ornithospirochaeta stercoravium | reverse complement strand
CACTGATATACCTCTCCCGCGATATAACCATGATCAGCACATACTGAGTATGTCGGGCTGAGCGTGTAATACGGAAGCTCATAGTTCTCAGCTACAGTGCGGACAAGCTTCATCGCACTTCTCCAGTCAGGCATCTTCTCTCCGAGGAATGCATGGAAAACAGTACCCGATGTGTACAGAGTCTGGAGTCTGTCCTGGATGTCGAGAGCCTGGAAAATATCATCGGTATAACCGACAGGCAGGTGTGATGAGTTCGTATAATACGGAGCATTCTCATCGCTGGATGCCGTGATGATATCTGGGAACTGCTCAACATCGTGCTTTGCGAGCCTGTATGATGTGGACTCTGCAGGTGTTGCCTCAAGGTTATAGAGATCACCGTACTTCTCCTGATAATCGGAAAGACGTGTTCTCATGTGGTTGAGAACCTCAACTGCGAAATCCTGAGCTCTCTTATCTCCAAGGTTGACACCAAGCCATGAAGCGTTGAGGCATGCCTCGTTCATTCCGACAAGACCTATTGTCGAGAAGTGGTTGTCGAATGAGCCAAGGTATCTCTTCGTATATGGATAGAGACCTTCGTCGAGAAGACGTGTGATAACAGTTCTCTTAACCTTCAGCGAACGTGCAGAGAGATCCATGATGTGGTCAAGTCTCTTGTAGAAGTCTTCCTTGTCCTTCGACTGATATGCGATACGTGGAAGGTTGACTGTTACAACGCCAACAGATCCTGTGCTTTCGCCGGAACCGAAGAATCCTCCGGACTTCTTCCTGAGCTCTCTGAGATCAAGGCGGAGACGGCAGCACATCGACCTTACATCGGAAGGCTCCATATCGGAGTTGATGTAGTTGGAGAAATAAGGCGTGCCATACTTTGCCGTCATCTCGAAAAGAAGCTTGTTATTCTCGTTCTCAGACCAGTCGAAATCCTTAGTGATGGAGTATGTCGGGATAGGATACTGGAATCCTCTACCCTCCGCATCTCCTTCGATCATTATCTCGATGAAGGCCTTGTTGACCATATCAGCTTCCTTCTGGCATTCGCCATATGTGAAGCTCATGTCCTTTCCGCCGACAAGAGCAGGAACATTCCTCAGGTCCTGAGGGATTACCCAGTCGAGAGTGACGTTTGTGAACGGTGCCTGGGTTCCCCATCTGGATGGAGTGTTCACACCATATACGAATGACTGAATGCACTGCTTAACCTCATCGTATGAAAGGTTATCGACCTTAACAAACGGTGCGAGATATGTATCGAATGATGAGAATGCCTGTGCGCCTGCCCATTCATTCTGCATGATACCTAGGAAGTTGACCATCTGGTTGCAGAGTGTTGAAAGATGCTTTGCAGGAGCTGATGTGATCTTACCAACAACACCGCCGAGACCTTCCTGGATAAGCTGCTTGATTGACCAGCCTGCACAGTATCCGCTGAGCATTGAAAGGTCATGGATATGGATATCGCAGTTGCGGTGAGCCTTTGCAATCTCATCATCATAGACTTCAGAGAGCCAGTAATTCGCGGTGATTGCGCCGCTGTTAGAGAGAATAAGGCCTCCGATTGAATATGAGACAGTGCTGTTCTCCTTTACTCTCCAGTCATTGAGCTTGAGGTAGTCATCAACGATCTTCTTGTAATCGAGGACTGTGGACTTCATGTTCCTGATCTTCTCGCGGTTGCGGCGGTAGAGGATGTAGCTCTTTGCGACATCACCATATCCGGCCTCTCCGAGAACCTTTTCCACGGAATCCTGGATTTCCTCAACTGCAATCTTCCCATCATTCACCTTCGATGCGAAATCTGCAGTGACTTTCAGCGAAATGAAATCTATTACATTGTCATCATATGGCTTTTCAATAGAGTCAAAAGCCTTCTTGATAGCTGCTGATATCTTCGCGATATCGAAGCTGACGGTCTTTCCGTCTCTTTTTACTACCTGGTACATTTATTCTCCTTGTGCGTAGAAGCCATAGTAACACAAGGAGAGATAATGTGCAATACAAAAAACACAATAGAAAGTGTTATATAAGTTTTATAACGCTATATTTAGTGTTACTAACGATCACGTAACGATACGTTTTCAATATATTTACTAAGTATTGCTATATAACTATCCATATCCTCCGGAGATGGAGGTGTAAGGTTTTTTCCAATGATATCTCCCTTATCTGAAAAGGTTTGCAGGAAATAACTATGACAGGATGAGCATAACACCCCGATTTTCTCGAAATCAGATGAATCATGCAGTTCATGCACCACGGTAGTGCGGAATTCATATGGGACATGATCCTCTGCAAGGTATGCGATGCTTTCCTTTATGCGAGAGACATCGATGTTCTCTATTCCTGTAGTCAGAGGATATTTCTCAAGGCTGTTCTTAATATCCATCGCGATGTAATCGGCAAGGTGTTCTTCAACAGCCGCTCTCATCACCTCCGGCCTATAACCGTTGGTGTCAAGCTTCACGCTATATCCAAGGTCCTTGATACGTCTCATATACTCCAGAAGATCAGAATGTACTGTAGGTTCACCACCGGAGATGACAACACCTTCGATCATCCCTTTCCTTTTTCTGAGATATGAGAATATCTCATCATCGGGGATTGCTGGCTCAGATGATGGATCGAGTACCAAAGAAGCATTCTGGCAGAACGGACAGCGGAAATTGCAGTTTCCGGTGAAAAGTATCGTACCGACCTTTCCCGGATAATCGACAAGCGTCATTTTCTGGATACCGTGGATAATCATACCAAGATAGTAAATCAGAACGCTTACGGTAATCTATATGGTCATGGAAAGCCACCCCTCCTTATTTCTCCTCTCGATACGCCATGATGAATTGCACGTAGCATCGAGGAATGCCTTGTCGTGGCTGACGAGGATGAGCGTGTAAGAATCATCGCATCTGGAGAAAATACGCTCGAATATTCCCATTGAAACGATATCGAGATGATTCGTAGGTTCATCCATTATGATTATTGATTTTCCCTTCCTTCTTGAGAGTGCGAAATCCAGCTTCTTCAGCTCGCCTGGACTCGGTTCTTTTTCATCATCAAGCAGAAAAGATGGCTCTGCTCCCAGACGGTAGAGATCGGAAAGAAGCTGTCCCTTCTCATCATCAGAAAGCCCTGAGACTTCTGAGAATATGCGGGCTTTGTCATCACACGTGTATTCCTGAGGAATGTACAGCACAATGCCATCCCTGCCCTTCTCTGAAAGAATCCTGTTCATATACTCGACAAGAAGCGTCTTTCCAGAGCCGTTATCCCCTGTTATCGCGATATGATTCCCCCTCCTGACAGTAAGCTCAGGCACATGCAGGCGGTATTCGCCTCCGCAAAGAACCACAGGAGGGAATGACATCGTTCTCTGATTATTATCCCCTGCATGGAAATCAAGGCCTTCCTTTCTCATCAGCGGGCGTTCCATCGCTGAAAGCTCAGCCGCCTTATGCTCAGCATTTGCAAGGATCCTTCTCCTCACGTCCTCAAGCGACCTGTCCTTGCCTGTAAGCCGAGCACCGTCTACAGCGGCCTTTGCGCTGTGATCGTGAACATCTATCCCTGATTTGGAAAGCTTCTTCTGCATTGCCGAGGATTTCTCCTTTATCTCTCCTGCCCTTTTCTGCAATGCAGATATAGATGATGAAAGGGAATCATAGGCATTCCTTGCGTTCTGTTTCCTTCTCGAATTCTCCTCGATTGCAAGAGGCAGAGACAGGGGAATATCATGCAGAGACGCAGGCTTTTCCATCGTTCTTTCAATGATGATAGTCCTCGTGGACAGAGCTTCTGCAAAGGCCCTGTCATGGGAAATCATGATACCACAGCCGGAAAAATCACGGAGGACGGGGATTATCATATTCTTTGTCTTCTGGTCCAGATGGTTCGTAGGTTCATCCATCAGCAAGATTGACGGATGATGTGATAGAGCGGCAAGAAGCTGAAGCCTCTTCTTCTCTCCACCAGAGAGAACATCAGGGTTCTCGATCATGGAATCGGTAATACCAAGCATCGATTTCAGGCGACCATTCTCCTGACTTCCATCATAGATTGATGCAATATCCATATAATCAAGGCCTTCAAACACCTGAGGGCAATATGCAATTTCACCAGATGCTCTTATGCATCCACCATCGGGGATGATTGTCCCCATGATAAGCGAGAGAAGCGTGGACTTCCCTGAACCGTTCGCTCCAGAAATGACAGTCCAGCCTTCATAGAATGAAAGACTCAGATTTTCGAATATAGGTACAGATGATTCTGGGTATGAAAAAGATAAATCCTTGATGAAAATGTATTCTGACATCTTTTCTCCTTGTTTTTTCGATTTGTTGTCAGAACACTATATGCATCTCTTCATCCTCCACCCGGCATGCTATCATAGCGAAAGAGCTGTGTCAATCATCAGGAAATCTCAACCTCCTTGATGAAAGGACTCCTTCCCATAAGAGCGGTACTGACAGAGTCCGGCTGGCTGAAGCCTACGGAAACGAGGAAATGCTTTCCTGAAATCATCATCTTACCATCGTCATCAGCTGTCATGAACGCTTCCCTTCCGAGCCGTATTTCAACAGTCCTCCGTTCACCGCCTTCAAGCGATACACGCTGAAATGCCTTCAGGCTACGTTTGGGAACATCCGGAGTATCAAGATCAGAGACATAGACCTGGATAACTTCAGAAACAGATGAAGAAGAAAAGACATCTATGTGGATAGAAAATCCATCGCCATCTTTCTCAATGGAAACATTCTCCATCTCCATTCTTCCGTAAGTCAGGCCGAATCCGAAGGGATAGAGAACAGATTCATCTTCTGCATATCTGTATGTCCTGCCCTTCATCGAGTAATCGGTATAGGCAGGAAGAGTATCGAGAGATTTATAGAATGTCACAGGAAGCTTTCCCGAAGGTGCTGTATTACCGAAAAGTACGTCAGCAAGCGCTTTTCCTCCAAGAGCTCCAGGATACCATATGTCGATAATCGCAGAGCATTTCTCAGATGCAAGCGAAAGATCTGCAGCTGAGCCGGATTCGAGGATGAGAATACATGGCTTACCAGTGGAGAGTATAAGCTCAAGGAGCTTTTCCTGCCGACCTGGAAGATGAAGACTCTTCCTGTCTGATCCGATACCGGAATTTCCGTCATCAGGCTGTTCTCCTTCAAGTGTTTCATCAAGTCCGAGGACAAGAATGACAGCATCTGATGATTCGGCAGCTTCAAGAGCTTCACTGAATCTGTCATCTTCCTTCGCAAGTGACTCATCATGATGCGAAAGGAGTGGACAGCCGAGGCTGTATCTGACTTTTATGCCGCGCTTCCAAGCTTCATCTTCGATACCTTCAAGCGGAGTGATGTATCTGGAAGCCGTCCCATGATAATTCCCCGAAAGAGCTACGCGGTTATCTGCATTGGGACCGATTACAGCAAGAGACCTTACATTCTTCAGTGGAAGTATTCCATCATTCTTAAGAAGCACGAAACTCTCTGCAGCTGCTTTGATTGCAAGTTCACGATGCTCAGGAGTATCTATATCTTCAATTCCGAGGGAATCCCACTCCGTTTCATCGAACATTCCAAGCATAAATCTCGTAGTGAACAAACGAACTGCAGAGCGCGTGATGTCCTCTTCGGTTACAAGGCCTTTATTCAGGGCGGCAATCAGGTGATTATACGTACAGCCACAGTTAAGATCACAGCCGTTCTTAAGTGCCAGCGCTGCTGATTCCACCGCACTCTTCGTAATATGATGCGACTCGTGGATATCCCTGAGTGCCCAGCAGTCAGAGACGAAATGACCTTCAAATCCCCATTCTTCCCTGAGGATATGCTGGAGATAAGGACTTGCGTTGCAGGCTTCTCCATTTGTCCTGTTGTATGCACCCATCACAGCTTCAACACCGGCATCTTCGACAAGAGCTTTGAAGGCAGGCAGGTATGTCTCTGCCATATCCTTCTTAGAAGCAATGGCATCGAACGAATGACGGAGATCCTCAGGTCCGCTGTGTACTGCAAAATGCTTGGCACAGGCTGCGGCTTTCATATATTCACCATTGCCCTGAAGGCCTTTCACGAATTCAATGCCAAGCATTGAGGTAAGATAGGGATCCTCTCCATAAGTCTCCTGCCCTCTTCCCCACCTCGGATCTCGGAAGATATTCACATTCGGAGACCAGAACGTAAGACCTTTGTAGATATCATGATCACCATGCTTTCTCGCTATATTGTACTTTGCACGGCCCTCTGTCGAAATTGCATCTGCAACCTTATAGACAAGTTCAGTATCAAAAGTTGCAGCAAGCGCAATAGCCTGAGGAAAGACAGTTGCAGTCCCAGCTCTGGCAACTCCATGAAGAGCCTCATTCCACCAGTTGTAAGCCGGTATTCCAAGTCTTGGTATTGCAGGTGATGAAAAGAGAAGCTGTGATGCTTTCTCTTTTACTGTCATCTTTGATACAAGTTCTTCTGCTCTTTTCCGTGACTGATTTCTGTCCATGCCATTGATTGTAACGCAGCTTGTTTTCAGTTTTCATCATAGAAATCTAAAAAAATAACGATTTCAAACGTTAAAGGCCAAATGTACCTTTCAGTAATTTGATGACATCATCTTCCTGAATGACTTCAAGATGCAAATTATTCAATTCTTCTTTTGTGATTTTCAGCTTTTGCAGGAAGTTCTCCATATCATTACGGATTTTCCCAGGCAGATTGCAAGGAGCAAGAGGCATCAGTGAAGCTATCCTCAATATATCATTTCTATGTTTTTTAATATCTCGAGAATCCACATGTATTCCCTGCGCTTGCTTCTGCTGCAGATCGAGCCAAGCTTTTACTTTAAAGGCAATTAAAGCTGAAGGTTTCAAAACAGATATTCCTTTTATCAGGTCACGTTCTTTCAGCAATAATTCATAATATGCATCATCCAGAAGAATTGCTGAAAGACTTGAAACAGAATCATCAATATGAATCGGTGTCAGCACTGTCTCTGAAGGCATTTCCCATTTTGATCTGGAAAAGAGTTCAATCATTTCAGGAAAACCTATTTCTTCTGGCTTATCAAATCTGTAAAACTGAGGCTTACCATTACTTCTGGCACGATTCCTATACTTACCTTTTCTAATAAATTCCCAGAATCGTTGTGCAAATTCTTTTGTTTGTGCTTCTACAATAAGGACCATGTCCAGATCTTTTGTGGCTCTGAAATTTTCATCATGATCGCTGAATGACAAATCACAAGCCGAGCCCCCTATTAAAACATACTGATCTGAATATTCAGAAAAATACTCATAGAAGATATCCAATCCTTTCACCATACATAGTCCTCCAGCATCTTATCCAATGCAATCTGCACTCTTGGATCATCTATATCTTCTAGTAGCATGAAAATTGATAATGGATCCAAAGTTTTTCCATGGCAGAATGGGATACTGTATCCAACTTCATGAACAACACAACCCGGGACCTCCTCAGAAGGAACCTGCTTTTCATTATTAATTTCCATTGCTGTAATTTCTCTTTTCGTAGCTGCATATGTCACATAGACATCATCTTCAAGCATAGACATTTCAGCCAGCCCGGATATACCGCTTTTTACAGAGAGAGACGAAAATGGCTTTTCCAAACGATATTCCTTCAGCAACGGCGACCGTAAAAATGGTCGTACAGTGTCCCATATTTCTTTTTTGCTTCCTATTTTGATATATCTTCGTCTTTTTCCATTCTGAGCAAGAATAGGAATATTAAGGCTTTCGATTTCATCAAAAGTCCTTGTAATGGACATCTTGGATACACCCATTTTCTCAGCAGCCTCTGTTACTGAGACCTCATCCCAAGCACCATAAATAGCAGATAAAATGAACTTCTGGGTCACAAAAGATATTCTGGAACAAGGTTTTATCTCTCTTGCTTCTCCCTGCGTTAAAAGCATACCAATAGCTGGAATATAGATCTGGCGATTATCCCAGATAAAGGGAATTCCCTCTTCAACAAGTTTATCTCGTGCATAAGAATTAAGATGTTTCAGATATAGAACGCAGTATTTTCCTGTTAATTGCTCCAGCTGTTTATGCTGCTTTCGCAACGAGGACAGACTGATATTCTCTTTTGCCTCTGCCAGAATAAAGAATTGATTCAGGATTTCCATCTGATAGAATTCAAAGCACTTCCTCAGAATCAAAGGAAGAATTTGATAAGTATCACAATGTCTAATCCTAACCTTCTGATGTAATACTTTTTCTATAAAATCCTTCATATTTTGAATTGTAACTTAAATTAGGTTACAAATCAAAGTTTATTATAAGAATGTAAAGTTATTGTTTCTATATACGCAAAATATCAAAAGACAAAATTATAGCTGATCATCAGGCTGATTTATTTTCTGATTCTAAGAACTTCATAAACTTCGCATTTTTCCATAATACATGTTTTGTACTCGTCCAGCTTCATATATTACGAGCCAAGCAAGATTATCTTAAGACAAGCTGAACTTATATGTAGAATTATATTAATTTACAGCAACAACTTTATCATATGTTCTTTAGCGAAATCATAAAGATCACTTTTACCTAGCACGCTCCATTTTCTTGCCTTATCAAAAATGGCCTTTGAGAACTCGGCTTCTGTGACCTGATAGATAGTTCTTTACAACGGTCACAGCATATCGAGATTTCGGTTTTCAGCAATAAAATCTAACGAATCAGGCTCTGGAAAGAAATCTCCCCAGAGCCATGAAACAAGCTTTCAGCTGCTGTTCTGAATAGAAATCAGATTATGGTCTAACAGCTGTTCCATCGGTGATTCTTGTGAACATCCAGCTATGATCCATATCCACAGGTGGATACTTTGCTGCAGCTTTTTCGTCGAAATCCACACCGATGCCTGGCTTGTCGGAAAGATAGACATACCCATCGCCTCCGTGATTCGGACATCCAGGGAAGACTTCCCTTTCCTCATCTGTGAATTCCGAGAATTCCTGTATTCCGAAATTGTGGATATTGAGATCAAGATGCATCTGCGCAGTCATTCCGATAGGTGACAGATCGCTCGGACCATGCCATGCTGTCCTGACGCTATAAGCATCGCAGAAGTGTGCAAGCTTGATGGCAGGTGTCAGTCCTCCGATATCGCTAAGATGCACTCTGACGAAATCTATCCACTGATTCTCAACAAGCGGCTTCCATTCAAGCTGATTAGCGAAAAGCTCACCCATTGCAAGAGGAACTGTCGTCTGCTCCCTGAGATATCTGAAGTAGTTACCCTGAGCAGGAGAAAGCGCGTCCTCAAGGAAGAAGAGATCGAACTCCTCCATCTTCTTAGCAAGCTTAAGAGTATCGACTGGCGTAAGGCGTTCATGGATATCATGAAGAAGCCCCAGTTCGCTGCCAAAATCTGCTCTTACATGTCTGAAAAGCTCGATAACACTCCTGATATACATATCCGGATTATAGTAAGAACCATCAAAAGATCCCTTGGGTTTATTGATTGCCTGCCTTGTTCCATCATAGTTTCCGCCATATGTTCCCATCTGGCATCTGATGTACTTATAGCCTTCATCAAGATATGACTGGATCTGCTTCTCTACAGCTTCGATGGAATTACCGTCAGCATGTCTGTAAACAAGGATTCCGGTTCTGCTTCTGCCTCCAAGAAGGGAATACAAAGGCATGTTGGCCATCTTGCCCTTTATATCCCAGAGAGCTTCATCGATACCTGATATGGCATTATTGAGAACAGGTCCGTTTCTCCAGTAGGAGGAACCCTTCATCACCTGCCAGATATCCTCGATATCATCAACGCATCTGCCTTTGACAGCTGGAATGAGATAATCCTCGATAGCCTTCACAACAGCAGTATGGCGCCATGTGAATGTTGCACAGCCATAACCAACAAGCCCCGGCTCACTGGTCTCAATCCTGACAACAACAAGATTGATGTTCTTAGGTGCGGTAACGAATACCTTAATATCCTTTATCGTTACGTTGCTCATAAAACTCCTATCAGCCTTTAACGGCTCCTCCTGTCATTCCTGCAATGAAATACTTCTGGAAACAGACGAACAATACTACAAGCGGTATGCTTGAGAATGCCGAAGCTGCCATAAGATCATTCCATTTTATCTGATACTGTGAATTAAGCGCTATGATTCCAACTGTTATTGTTTTCAGCCTATCTGAAGACACAAGAACAGATGAATACATGTATTCATTCCATCCATTGAAGAGAACAAACATCGCAACGGCCGCTATTCCAGGAAGGACAAGCGGAAGAACAATATTGTAGAAAATCCTGAAATGCGATGCACCGTCTACTCTGGCAGCCTCATCAAGTTCAAGCGGAATTGTCTTGAAATATGATACAAGAAGCCATGTTGAGAATGCTACGTTCGTCGCCGAGTATACGACAATCAGACTGAAAAGCGTATTCGTCAGATGCACCTTGGAAAGCATTGCGTAGAAAGGAACTACAAGCATGACCGAGGGGAACATCTGCGAAAGAAGCAGGAATGAGAGTATCTGCTTCTTACCTTTGAATCTGAAGCGTGTCAGACCATAACCTGCAAGGCATGAGAATACGAGACATATACCGACGGAGGCAAGACATGTCACAAGGCTGTTCAGAAGCATCCTGCCAAAGCTATATGTGCTGAAGAATTTCTCATACGCAACAAGCGAGAACGGATGCGGGATCCATGACGGCTTAGGTTCATATGTCTGCGGTTCTGTCTTGAAAGAAGTGCTCAGCATCCAGAGAATCGGGACGATTATCATAAGAGCAAGCAGCGTCAGGAGAACATATCTGATTATTGATCCAGTTAATCTAGCTGTTTTAGTCGTCATCTCTAATCACCGCCTTCAGTAAGATATTGATGAGATAGCAGATGAAGAACACGAGGATTCCCCATGCTGCACCTTTTCCGAACCTGAGGTCGTTGAACGCAGTTCCATATACGCTCAGGCTTATTAGGCTTGTAGACGTTCCAGGTCCACCTGCCGTCATCGTATAGACCAGCGTGTACTGCTTGAACCACCAGACACAGTCAAGGATGAGAACAGTCTTGAGAATTGGTTTCAGGCTTGGAATTGTTATGTATCTCATCTGGGCGAACTTACCAACCCCATCGATTTCCGCAGCTTCGTAAAGTTCTGAAGGAATAGTCTGCAATCCCGCAAGAATCATGGTCATGACAAGCGGGAAACCTTTCCATATACATACGGCTACAACAGTCGGGAATGCGAGTTCCTTGCTGCCAAGCCACGAAATATTTGTAGAAACGAGTCCAAGACTGTTCAGGATACTATTCATGATTCCATACATAGGATTGAGAATCCATGTAAAGAGAAGTGCTACTACAGCCTCTGGGAAAAACCAGGGAAGCATGAATATAATCCTGTATCCGATTCTGCCTCTGAATGACTTGTTGAGCTGTGTTGCGAGATAGAATCCTATGATGAAATGCCCAGCTACAACAAATACCATGAATTCAAGAGTAAGTAGAACCGACTGATAGAATTCTGGATCAGTGAAGGCTTCAATATAATATTTGAGGCCGATGAAATTCCATCTTGAGACAAGGTTTGTATTGAAGAAGCTGATATAGAGGCCATAAAGCATCGGATATATCAGAAGAGCAGCCATCATAATCACGACAGGTGCTACGAATGCATATCCTGGCCTCTGGTTCTCGAGCTTCCCCTGAGATGTTAAACGTCGCATTGATAATCCTTTCCAGAAGCCGGGCACATGGCCCGGCAATCAAAACATGCGATTACAGGAATCAGTTGTAATCTTCCATAAGCTCAGCGAGGTCTGCGACAAGCGAATCAACAGCCTGCTCGTTTGTCATCTCACCGCTGAATACTGCAGAATATGCATCTCCGAGAGCTCCCTTGAGTCCTGCAATACCAGGGAATGTAAGGGTCGGGCGGCAACCATCAGCGATCTGCTGGAGGAATCCCTCGTAATCCTCACCTGTTATGAACTCGACACTCTGTCCAGCCTTCACTGCAGGAATCTTTCCTGATGACTGCCAGAACTTGTACTCAGTATCCGCAGTTGCGAAGAACTTGATGAACTCATAAGCAGCCTGCTTCTCTGCATCCGATGCATAAGAGGAAATTGCATAGCCCTCTGCGCCAAGCATTGTTCCGGAATATTCACCAGGAATCTTGAATGATCCAAGCTTTCCTCTGAGGTCAGGATTGCTTGAATATGCAACACCAAGGGCATTTGGACCTGTAAGGAACATGCTTGTATAACCCATAGCAAAGTAGTTTGCAGCTGTTGAGTAGTTGACTTCCGTGATTCCGATCGGAACAAGACCATCAGCATTCATTGATGTCCACTTCGAGAATACATCGATGAACTCAGGAGTTGCAGCGATATCTGTCTTCCACTCTCCATCTTCCTCATAAGCACATTCATAGCCGTTTGACCAGAGATAGCTCATGAATCTTGACTGGCCGGATGAGTCATTTGAACCGACCATGCCGAATCCCCACTGATCAACCACGCCATCGCCATCCGTATCCTTTGTAAGAGCCTTTGCACACTCGATGAACTCATCCCATGTTGTTGGAATCTCAAGTCCGGCTTCCTCGAATCTGTCTATCCTGTAGATGATATCAGTTGGCTGAAGGGATACAGGGATATAAGTGAGATCTCCATTGATTATACCTGACTCGATGACACCATCTGTCCAGAGAGCCTTATCCTCATCTGTCATATAATTGTTGAGATCTTCTGTAAGGCCGAGATCATAGAGGGTCGGAATCTGGTCTGCTGATGTGAAGAACATCGTAGGAAGCTCATCCGGGCTCGTTGCCATTGCAGCAAGACGAGTATAGATGTCATTGGAAGCAACAGCCTGAATTTCGATTGTCACATTCGGATGTTCTTCCATGAACTTCTCTGCATATTCATATACATACTGACCATGCGGATCTTCCGCTGCATAGCTATCCATCATTATGATGCTGATCTGTCCATCATCGCTTTCGGCATTTCCGCCAGCGAAAAGGAATGCTGCTGAAAGTAATACTACAGCAAAAACAGTTAAAGCTTTCTTCATTTCTTTCCTCCTGCTTTGATGGCTCAAATTCTATGGGGAGCTCAGAAATGTTGTTGCAGGATATTGGCAGGAAATCACCAGAATTTGGTCGCGAATCAGAGAAGCTGAACAGGATGCCCCTGATTATGAGAAGAAAAAAGGAAAGCTCTGAAGTCTTTTCTATAGCGTTCAGGGGTTTTCTTGAGTATTACTCTGAACTGCCTGATGAAATTATTGACACTACCGAAGCCTGCTTCTTCGGCTATGACTGCGATGCTTTTCGATGTTGTCTCCAGGAGCTTCTGAGCCTCATAAACACGCACGGTATTTATATACTGATTGAGCGTGAAACCACAGTATCTGTGAAAATACTTGCTTATATTCGAAGGATGCATATAGAAAACAGAGCCGAGCTGTTCAAGGGAAAGCTCATCTCTGAAGTGGGTATTGATATAATCCCTGATCTTACCCATTCTCTCTTCCTGATATGGATCGATGATTGCATTTCTCTCCTGCATCCTGAATGTACGGTAGAGTGTTATAGCTATCTCCTGTATCAGGGCCTTCTCCATCTGGCTCTTCATAGGATTTGCGGAAGTATCGGAAATCTGCTCGGCATAAAGAGATTTAAAGAGGAAAACAAGATGGTTGAAATCCTTTTCGGGAATGTTCTTGCAGTACTTATCATATTCCTCCTGTGTCGGAGTACTGAACACACGCAGAAGATTCGGATCGAAAATGAACGAGCGATAATAATCTGGACTGATAGTAAGGCCATATCTGAGATAAGGAAGCGTCTGCATATAACGGACATGATGGTGCATCGCACTTATCACAAGTATATCCCCTGGATCCAGATGATACTTCTTATCAAGGATGTAATAATCAGTAACCCCCTCTTCAACAAGCAGGATCTCACACGAATTATGAATATGATGCATTGAGTTCTTCTGCCACTCGCACGTGCGGGAAACATTGTAGTCATCCTCACAGAGTGCTCTGAAATGCTCAGCCTCAATATAATCGTTGATACCGACTTCCATATGTATATGATAATACAAACCTTTTGGTTTGGAAGAATGATTATCCAGCCATCAAGCAAAGACTGTATATAAGGCTCCGGAAACGATCTCCAGAGCCATATGATCAGCCTTCCATTGCCACTTTGATATACTCCGGAATTGGAGTTGGCTTTCTTGTTACAGCTGAGAGGAATGCTGCCTTTATCTTAATCTCGCAGAGGACAGTCTCACCTCTCATTATCTTCTGTTCGAATGTGCATGAGAAATGCTGCATATCAACCATCTGGGTATAGACAGTGAGCTCATCATCAAGATGTCCTGCAGATCTGAATTCGATGCTCATCGACCTTACGACTATTATTATTCCATCATCTCCCTGCGCCAGCTCATACTGTGATTTATCAGGGAGAGCCTCACGGAGCATCTCAGTCCTAGCATGCTCCGCGAAGTCAAGATACCTCGTGTGGTATATAAT
>JADIMF010000089.1 GCA_017694915.1 Candidatus Ornithospirochaeta stercoravium | reverse complement strand
GGTTAACAGGTTTCTTTCAGAACTGAAGAAACGTCATCATCTGGCAAATAAGACAATAAATAACATCAGGCAGATTCTATCTACGATGCTTAGCGATGCAGTAGCCAGGCAGCTCATTGATGCCAATCCCGTATCAGGAACATTGCAGCGTGCTGTTGATGAGAAAAAGCAGGAGCTGCTGACGGATGATGAATGGTTCAAACTGTTCAAGCCTGAGAATATGAAGGAAATATGGGGAGGTAATCTGCTGCATTATGCTTATAGTTTTGTTGCCGATCTGACAGGGTTGAGAGCTGGTGAGCTTCTTGCTCTGACAATAGAGGATGTTACACCTGAGATGATCAGCGTCAATAAAAGCTATGACTCGAAACACGGAATCATAACGACAAAAAAAACATCAGAGGAGAGAAATATCCCAATCACCCATGAGATATACAGGATGCTTTATGTTTCATATCACA
This sequence comes from Candidatus Ornithospirochaeta stercoravium, assembly GCA_017694915.1. Classification (GTDB taxonomy): domain Bacteria; phylum Spirochaetota; class Spirochaetia; order Sphaerochaetales; family Sphaerochaetaceae; genus Ornithospirochaeta; species Ornithospirochaeta stercoravium. The sequence goes on along the minus strand of JADIMF010000089.1, from coordinate 11,778 downwards.
GCCATCCAAAAGGAAAGGCAAGTTATATTTTCTCTTCTGATGGCGCGACGCCTATAAAGGAGGGTCTTGCAAGAAAAGCTTTTTACAAGGCACTGGAGAAGATTGGAATCAGTGAGGAAGAAAGAGCAAGACGGGGTATAACCTTCCATTCATGGCGTCATAAATTTGCCACGGATTGTGTTAAAGCTAATATGCATCCTTTGAAGATAATGGCACTGACTGGTCATAAAAATGCTGAGATGCTTTTCCGTTACACAGATCTTAATGTTGCTATCGATCTTGAAACAGAAATAAAGTCAATTCAGAGAGAAAAGATGAAGAATATAAGAATCTAGCATTTCTTCTTATTCGAATAGGGCTTGGTCAACGACCTTCAGGACAAGCCTGACAGGTTTTCTGGCGGTATGTCTTATAAATCCAGTAGAAACATCGGAAAATCAAAGTATCAGTTTTGAATTTCTAGGAAAAATCAAACTAGTACTTTGGTTTTTTGATACAGTACACATTTCTTCAGAGAAAATGTGCCTCCGATTTCCTTTTTCATTAAAAAGTAGTAGATAGAACATGAAGGAAGATATTTATGAAGACATTTGCAATTGCAGGTTGCGGTCACCTTGGAAAGATCGTGCGGAAAGCATATATTGATGGACTTCTTGAGTGTTATAAGCTGATAGCTGCATATTCTCTCAACAAGGAAGATACAGAAGCCTTTGTTAGCGGAACAGAGGCTGTGGCCGTCTCATCAATGGATGAGGTTATCTCAATGAAACCTGATTACATCGTTGAGACTGCATCAATTGCCCTCCTGAAGGAATTTGCAATAAAGACATTGAAAGAGGGAATCAGTGTCATTCCGCTTTCAATCGGAGCATTTGCAGATGGCGAATTCAAGGCAGAAGCTCTAGATGCGGCTGAGAAGAGCGGAGCAAGGATTTACATACCATCGGGAGCTGTCGGTGGCTTCGATGTACTGAAGACGATTTCTCTTATAGCAGAGTCAAACGGTCTTGATATAAAAGCGGGAATACATACACATAAAGGCCCTAATTCTCTGAAGAATACTCCTCTGTATTCTGATGAGCTGCAGGGGATTGAGAAGGATGTATTCTCCGGTTCAACAAAGGAGGCAATCGCACTTCTTCCGACTAATGTCAATGTCGCTGTAGCATCTGCGCTTGCAACAATCGGACCGGAGACTGCAAGGGCTGAGATCACCAGTGTGCCTGGATTCGTTGGTGATGACCACTGTATTACTGTAGAGACAGATGGGCTTAAAGCTGTTGTCGATATCTATTCAGCAACCAGTGATATAGCGGCATGGTCGGTTGTCGCTCTGATGCGGAATCTTGCGTCGCCTATGATGTTCTTCTAGAAAATAAAGTCCATTGATTATTTATATAATATAAGTAGATGCCTGCTGATGATTCATGCCAGGCATCTGTTTTCTGCTCTGAAATTACTGCTTACTTAAAAATATTTACTTTGTTTTTATGTAAACGTAATATTTTTATGCAATATTATATGTTTTGCGCCTTTCTTCATCTAAATAACATAATTTTGCTTAGCTATGTTCCGATACTATGGTAATATAGGGCTAGAGGTAAGGCTTTGGAAAACAACTATGCAATCGAAATGAAGGGCATTACGAAGCGTTTCGGACAGGTCGTTGCCAATGACAATATCAATCTCTCTATAAGGCGGGGTGAGATTCTCGCGCTCCTCGGGGAGAACGGCAGCGGAAAGACGACGCTCATGAATATGCTTTCCGGTATATACCAGCCTGACGAAGGTGAAATCTACAAAGATGGAAGCCAGATATATATCCATTCTCCGAGAGAAGCTTATGAGCATGGCATAGGAATGATTCACCAGCATTACAAGCTGATTGAAGTATTCACGGCAGCTCAGAATATTCTTCTTGGTCTGGATGAGAAGCTGGATATAAAAGGGGCGAACCTTAAGGTCAAGAACATCTGTTCCCGCTATGGTTTCGATATCGATCCCACGATGAAGGTCTATGACATGTCCGTTTCCCAGAAGCAGACAGTGGAAATAGTCAAGGTTCTGTATCGTGGTGCCGATATCCTTATTCTTGATGAGCCTACAGCTGTTCTCACGCCTCAGGAGACTGAGACTTTATTCGATGTTCTGAGGAACATGAAGCGAGATGGAAAGGCTATTGTCATCATCACGCATAAGCTCAATGAGGTTATGGAAGTCTCTGACAAAGTAGCGGTTCTGAGAAAAGGCGAGTACATAGGAACTGTTGAGACAAAGGATACAAGCCCGCAGGCTCTGACTGATATGATGGTCGGACATGCTGTAGCGCTTAATATCGACAGGCCGAAGTATGATAATCCGCAGAAAAAGCTTGTTGTGGAGAAACTTACCTGCGTCGATGAGGAAGGTATAACCAAGCTCGATCATGTCTCGTTTGAAGCAAGAACAGGAGAGATTCTTGGCGTTGCAGGTATTTCAGGTTCTGGACAGAAGGAGCTGCTTGAAGCCATTGCCGGTCTGTATCCTGTCAAGGAAGGAAGCGTCAGAGTCGTCAATGATGACGGTAGCGAGACTGAACTCGTCGGAAAGACGCCAAGGAAGATACGTGAAGCCGGTGTCGGTATGGCTTTCGTTCCTGAAGACCGCCTGGGCATGGGCCTTGTAGGATCAATGGGAATGACAGGCAATATGCTTCTCCGTTCATGGAAGAAAGGAAAGGGCGCTTTCCTCAAGACGAAGGAGCCGGAGAACCTTGCGAACAAGGTCATGGATGAACTTGAGGTTGTCACACCTGGTGTTGATTTCCCTGTAAGGAAGCTTTCCGGAGGAAATGTCCAGAAAGTTCTTGTAGGACGAGAAATATCCAACGAGCCTTCTGTGCTTATGACTGCATATGCCGTCCGTGGTCTCGATATAAACACCTCATATACGATTTACAATCTTCTTACTGAGCAGAAGATGAAAGGTGCGGCTGTTGTTTATGTCGGCGAGGATCTTGATGTTCTTCTCGAGCTTGCGGACAGGATTCTCGTGCTCTGCGGAGGACGCGTATCAGGAATTGTTGACGGAGAGAAGGCCACGAAGGAGGAAATCGGACTTATGATGACTCAGATCGGTTCAGAGGAGGGCGCCAATGAATGATGTGAAAACTCCTTTATTCCGTCTTGCGAAACGCGATGAACTTGGACGCGGTAAGGTCTGGGCAATAAGAGCAGGTTCGATTATCGTTGCTCTGATTCTAGGCTGCATACCGATGCTCCTGACAGGCAACAGCCCAGCGGAGGCATATGGTGTCATACTTCAGGGATCACTTTCACGTCCTATATATATAAAGCAGACGGTCAAGATAGCTATTCCTCTTCTTGGATGTGCTCTTGCTATAGCTCCATGCTTCAAGATGAGGTTCTGGAACATCGGAGCGGAAGGGCAGATCACGATGGGAGCTGTTGCGGCAACTTTTTTTGCTCTCAATTTCGCGAAGACGATTCCTCATGTGCCACTTCTTGCGATAATGTTCATCTCGGCAGCTATATTCGGCGGTTTGTGGGCTCTGATTCCTGCATTCTTTAAAGCGAAGTGGAATACGAATGAAACGCTCTTCACGCTGATGATGAATTATATTGCAATCGGAATTGTTGCATATCTCCAGGGTGGCCCGTGGGAAGGTCGCAAAGGATCGCAGCTGATTCCTATGTTCCAGGACTCTGCACGACTTCCGACCGTCCTAGGTGTTCATTGCGGTTGGATAATCGTTCTTCTGCTTGTAATTGCGATGTATCTCTATATGAACAAGACGAAGCAGGGCTTTGAGATTGCCGTTGTCGGTGATTCGGTCAATACTGCACGTTATGCGGGAATGAATGTTGGCTGGGTCATAATGCGTACGATGTTCATCTCCGGAGCTATAAGCGGTGTTGTTGGTTTCATGATAGTATCAGGGGCAAACTTCACCCTTTACAAAGGCGTTGCTAACGGCGTTGGCTTCACATCCATCACAGTTGCATGGCTTTCACAGCTGAACTCATTCGCGATGATTGCCATTTCCATGATGCTGGCCGTGCTTGAGAAGGGAGCGAATACGCTCCAGACAAGACTTCAGGTTCCTGCATCGATTGCTGATATCATTACCGGAATACTTCTATTCTGCATGCTTGCAAGCGAATTCTTCATTAACTACAGGCTTATATTCCGGGGACGGGAGAAGAAGGAGGTGGAAGCATGACCATGATTGTTACCCTTATTGTGGCTGCAGTGACATTCGGAACTGTCCTCATGTTCGGAACTCTCGGTGAGATACTTACCGAGAAATCCGGAAACCTCAATCTCGGTGTCGAGGGAATCATGTATATGGGCGGAGCATTCGGCCTTGCAGGTGCTTTCTACTATGAGAAAGCTGCAGGACTGGAAGCAAGCGGCGCTCTTGCTATCATAATCGCAATCCTTTCAGCGTTCGCTGCTGGAATGGTTGCCTCTCTGATATACAGCTTCATAACTGTCACTCTCAGGGCAAACCAGAACGTAACAGGTCTTGCACTCTCGATATTCGGAACAGGTATCGGCCAGTTCGTCGGAGAGTTCATGAGAGTAAGCGAAGGCGGATATGTAGCGCTGAGCAATAATCTGAAGGATTCGTTTTCCCAGACAATCTTTCCTTCCTTTCTCGTGAATATACCTGTGATAGGAAGGATACTGTTCTCGCATACGATATTCTTCTATCTGGCGGTGATCCTTGCGATTCTGATGCATATCTTCCTTACGAAGACGAAGAGGGGACTCTATCTTACTGCAGTCGGAGAATCTCCAGCGGTTTCCGATGCAGCAGGTATCAATATCACCAGATATAAATATCTTGCAACTGTAATAGGTGGAGGAATATCGGCAATCGGCGGCATGGTATATATCATGACGACCGCAGGATGCGTATGGAACCATGAAGGTCTTTCAGGTGTCGGCTGGCTTGCAGTCGCTCTTGTCATCTTCGTAATGTGGCGACCGCTGAATGCAATCTGGGGATCCGTGCTTTTCGGTGCGATGATGATCATGTACCTCCGTGTCTCTATACCATTCATACCTACCGAGCTGTATAAGATCCTTCCGTACATAGTCACTGTAATAGTTCTGGTACTTACAAGCATGAGAAACAGCCGTGACAAACAGCCACCTGCTTCGCTTGGTATCAACTACTTCAGAGAGGAGCGTTAATGGGTTTTGCAACAACCGTGCAACAAGGAGGTCGCGGTTGATGCAAAATATGTCATATTTACACTGATTCCAATGGCCATTCATCTGCAAATGAGCTATGATTGAATCAGAATTTAAAAGGAGAGCATATGAAGAGAATCTCATTCGTTCTGATTGTCCTTCTACTGATTTCCGGTTTTGCTTTTGCAAGCGGAGCTAAGGAAACGGCAGCTGCTACATCCGATCCAAATACAGTCAAGGTAGGACTGCTTTGTATCGGTGACGAAAATGACCAGGGTTATACATTCAACTTTATCAGAGGCCGTGATGAGGCAACAGAGATGCTGAAGGCTGATGGTATCAATGTTGAGTGGGTTACAAAGTACAACATCGGTGAAGATGCCACATGTACAGATGCCAACATCGAAGCAGCTGAGGAAGGATGCCAGATCATCATCAATAACAGCTATGGTTTCGAGCCTTTCATGCTTGAGGTTGTCGATGAGTATCCTGATATCGAATTCATAAGCTGCACGAACTGCGCATCCGCAACTGACGGCAGAGACAATACACATAACGCATTCGCAAATATCTACGAAGGCAGATACATTGCAGGTGTTGTTGCTGGTATGAAGCTTCAGCAGATGATTGATGAAGGTCAGATTGCTCCTGAAGAAGCAATCATCGGTTATGTTGGCGCATATTCCTTCGCAGAGGTTATTTCTGGATTCACAGCATATTTCCTCGGCGCAAGATCAGTATGTCCTACAGTTACGATGAAGGTTTCCTTCGTAGGTTCATGGTCAGATGCAACAGCTGAATCCGATGCAGCACTCGCTCTTGCAGATCAGGGCTGTGTGATGATTTCTCAGCATTCTGACAATACAACTCCTGCAACAGCAGCTCAGTCACGCGGCGTATTCCACACTGGATACAACAACGACATGACATCAATCGCTCCTAATGCATCCCTCATCTCAACAAGAATCGACTGGGGTCCGTACTTCTATGAAGCTATCAAGGCTTATGTGAACGGCGAGGAGATTCCTCAGGACTGGTGCGCAGGAATGGGCGAAGGTGCTGTTGTTATGACACCGCTCAATGAAGCTATCGCAGCTCCTGGAACAGCAGAGAAGATCGCTGAAGTCGAAGCAGCTATCGCTGACGGATCACTTCAGGTATTCGATACAAGCACATTCACAGTTGGTGGCGAAGAGCTTACACACGCATTCGCACTCGATACTGATGGCGACTTCACAGCAGATTCTGAAGAAGCTGTATTTGATGGCGCATTCCACGAGTCTCTCTTCCAGTCAGCTCCGTACTTCACAGTACAGATTGACGGAATCGAATGGCTCAACGCAGCATATTGATTTATCTCTGGCTGCATTCGTTCCCCCTCACACGAGGGGGATTAATTTTGCCTTGTATGATAATTCCCTCTGTTGCTGTATATTGTCTTCAGGAGGATTGCATATGAGCTTCATTCTTACCTTGGTCAGACACGGAGAAAGCGAGGCTAACGTCCGTCATATGTTATCCGGATGGCTCGATGTGAATCTGACAGATAAGGGCAGAAGGGAGCTTGAGATACTCAGGAATACCGTGAAGTATCCTGCAAGCGAGATATATTTCTCCTCTCCGCTTAAAAGGTGCATTGAAACTTCCCATATACTTTTCCCAGATATTGAGCCAATTGTCCGTGATGATTTCAGGGAGATCAATTTCCGATCTATGGAAGGCTGGATCCTTTCATCGAAGGAGGAAATCGATACCTATTTCGAGTCATGGGTAGAAGATGAACCATATATCGATGAGGAAACGATTTCCGATGTAATGGCAAGAGGTAGCGAAGCTATTCTCAGAACAGTGAGGGAATGCAGAGATAAGGGACTGCATTCAGCCACGATAGTCATGCATTCCGGTATAATGAGATCATCTGTTGTCGCTCTTTTCAATCTTGATAAATCAGCATTCCTTGAGATGAGTGTTCCGAATGGTCTGGGATATATCCTTGAGTTTGATGATGATCTCAATCCGCAATCATATAAGAAGCTTGGTGAGGATTAGAACTTGCCGTTTCCTTCATCTTTTATTATTCTTTGGCTGATAAGTTAGCTTAAGCTAACCAAGGAGTAATACTATGAGAGATGAATGGAGATCATTCACCCCTGGCATCTGGGAAAAGGAAATCAATGTCCGTGACTTCATCCAGCGGAATTACACGCCGTATGATGGTGATGAGGCATTTCTTGAAGGCCCTACAGATGATACAAAGGCTCTCTGGGCTCAGGTAATGAAGCTCAGCGAGGAGGAACGTAAGAAGGGCGGGGTTCTGGATATGGATACGAAAACAGTATCAACCATAACCTCGCATGGCCCGGGATATCTTGATAAGACGAGGGAGAAAATCGTCGGATTCCAGACTGACAAGCCATTCAAGCGTGCGCTTCAGCCTAATGGCGGCATAAGGATGGCTGTGAAGGCTGCCGAGCAGTATGGATATACAATCGATCCGCAGATTGTGGAATTCTACACGAAGTACAGGAAAACCCACAATGAAGGCGTCTTCGATGCATATACACCTGAGATGAGGGCATGCCGTTCCAATCATATAATCACAGGACTTCCTGATGCTTATGGCCGTGGAAGAATCATCGGCGATTATAGGCGAGTTGCGCTTTATGGTGTGGACAGACTTATTGAGGAAAAGGAGCACAGGAAAGCAACAACCCGTACTGTGATGTACAGCGATGTAACCAGAGAACGCGAAGAACTTTCTGAGCAGATTAAGGCTCTGAAGGAGCTCAAGATGCTGGGAGCAATCTATGGATATGATATCTCACAGCCTGCTAGGAATTTCAGAGAAGCTGTACAATGGCTGTATTTCGGATATCTCGCGGCAATTAAGGAGCAGAATGGTGCTGCGATGTCTCTTGGACGGACGTCAACATTCCTTGATATCTATGCGGAGCGTGATCTGAAGGAAGGTATCATTTCCGAGAAGGAAGTCCAGGAAATAATCGATCATTTCGTAATGAAGCTGAGACTAGTCAAATTTGCTCGCACGCCGGAATATAATGCGCTCTTCTCCGGTGATCCTACCTGGGTTACTGAATCAATAGGCGGAGTAGGAATCGACGGACGGCATCTTGTGACTAAGATGAGTTACCGCTTCCTTCATACACTTGAGAATCTCGGTACAGCACCTGAGCCGAACCTTACGGTTCTGTGGTCGAAGAATCTTCCTTCCGCATTCAAGCGCTTCGCTGCAAAGACATCGATTGAGTCATCGAGTATCCAGTATGAGAATGATGATCTGATGAGGGTCACTCATGGTGATGATTATGCGATTGCCTGCTGCGTATCAAGCATGAGGATCGGAAAGGAGATGCAGTTCTTCGGGGCGAGGGCAAATCTTGCGAAGTGTCTTCTGTATGCGGTAAACGGCGGCGTTGATGAGATTTCCGGAAAGCAGGTAGGACCGAAGTTCCGCCCGATAACTTCAGAGTATCTTGATTACGACGAGGTTATGGATAAGTTCCGCGATATGATGAAATGGCTTGCCGGTGTATATGTCAACACACTGAATGTCATCCACTATATGCATGACAAATACTGCTATGAAAGACTTCAGATGGCACTGCATGATGATCCGGTGAAAAGATGGTTTGCGACGGGTATCGCAGGACTTTCCGTAGTTGCTGATTCTCTATCTGCAATAAAGTATGCAAAGGTACGCACGGTAAGGAATGAGAATGGAATCGTTGTTGATTACATAACAGAAGGTGATTTCCCGAAGTACGGAAATGATGACGACAGAGTCGATTCGATTGCATATGACGTGGTGCATGATTTCATGTCATATGTGAAAGGAAATCATACGTACAGAAAGAGTATTCCGACTACATCAATTCTCACGATCACAAGCAATGTGGTTTATGGAAAGAATACTGGCTCCACTCCTGATGGAAGAAAGGCTGGTGAGCCTTTTGCGCCTGGAGCGAATCCGATGCATAACCGTGACAGCCATGGGGCAATAGCTTCGCTTTCGTCTGTTTCGAAGCTTCCGTTCCGGGATGCACAGGATGGTATATCGAATACATTCTCAATAATCCCGGATGCATTGGGTAAGGATGATGCCTCGATCATGGATGGCATCTCGTTCTCGATGGAACCATGCATGGCTTGCATGGAACCGAATGCTGATATTGACGAGGAGTAATCAATGAAGGCAACAGAATCACAGATAGATAATCTTGTATCCCTGCTTGATGGATACGCAGAAAAGGGTGGACACCATCTCAATGTGAATGTTTTCACGAAGGATACGCTTCTGGATGCGCAGGCACATCCAGAGAAATATCCTCAGCTTACAGTCCGGGTTTCCGGTTACGCGGTCAACTTCAATAAGCTGACGAAAGAGCAGCAGGATGAGGTTATATCGCGAACATTCCACGATGAGATGTGATAAAGGTCTGATTCACTCTATAGAGAGTTTTGGAACAGTAGATGGTCCTGGAGTGAGGATGGTTGTCTTCTTCCAGGGCTGTCCTCTCAGATGCCTGTATTGCCATAACCCTGACTCATGGAAAACTGACAGGGGAGAGTGGATGACCGTGAATGAAATCCTTTCGATGTATGAGCGAAACAGGGCTTTCTATGACAGGAATGGAGGTATAACAGCTACAGGTGGAGAACCCCTGAGACAGATCGGGTTCCTGACATCGCTCTTTGCAGAAGCGAAGAAGCGGGGAATACATACTGCACTTGATACCTCGGGCTGGCTGTATAGAAAAGAGCAAGATGAGGATTATGATGAGCTTCTGTCCTTTACGGACTATGTGCTTCTTGATATAAAACACTCCGATCCGGAGGGCCACATTGCATTAACAGGTAAAACTCAGGCTCCTGTGCTTGAATTCCTTTCGAAGCTTGATGACCTTGGTATTCCGACGATGATACGTCATGTCTCTGTTCCTGGTTTGACAGATAGCGATGAAGAACTATCTGAATTGGGGAGAATCATAGCTCGTTATGATAACATAACCGGCCTTGATATCCTTCCATACCATACGATGGGTGAGAGGAAATACAGGGAACTTGGAATCCCATATCCACTGGAAGGTGTGAATGCCATGGCGAAGGAAGAGGCAAAGAAGAAACGGGAGATTGCGGTGAAAGCGTATCAGGAAGAAAGAATGAAGCGCCGGGCTGATGTGTTCCCAGACATTTCCTAATACTATACAATTGAACCACAATCTTATTAAGGAGCGTCGTATATGGATTTCAAAGGCAATGTTCGTCCAGCTGATATGGAAAGAATATCTACAGCAGAAGGAGCACAGGCATTTATCAATGAGGCTGTTGATGCAGTCAGAAAACAGGTAGGAGATGGAAAGGTTCTTCTTGCGCTTTCCGGAGGTGTTGATTCTTCAGTCGTTGCGGCGCTTCTTATAAAGGCCATCGGAAAGAATCTTGTCTGCGTACATGTAAATCATGGCCTTCTCAGAAAGGGAGAGCCGGAGCAGGTTGTAAAGGTGTTCAGAGATGAGATGGATGCAAACCTCATCTATGTCGATGCTGTTGACCGCTTCCTTGACAAGCTTGCTGGTGTTGCTGAGCCTGAGCAGAAGAGAAAGATCATCGGTGCAGAGTTCATCAGAGTTTTCGAGGAAGAGGCTAGAAAGCTTGATGGTATCGGATTCCTTGCTCAGGGAACAATCTATCCAGATATTCTCGAAAGCGATGGCGTTAAGGCTCACCATAATGTAGGTGGTCTTCCTGAGGATCTGAAGTTCGAACTGGTAGAACTTCTGAAGTTCCTCTTCAAGGATGAGGTAAGGGTAGTTGGAAAAGCTCTTGGACTTCCTGACAGCATGGTCTATAGACAGCCGTTCCCAGGCCCAGGCCTCGGTGTAAGATGCCTTGGTGCGATTACACGTGATCGCCTTGAGTGTGTAAGAGAGTCCGATGCAATTCTCAGAGAGGAATTCGCAAAGAATGGTCTTGAAGGTAAGGTATGGCAGTATTTCACCGTTGTTCCTGATTTCCGCTCAACTGGTATAAGGGATGGCAAGAGATGCTTTGAGTATCCAGTGATAATAAGAGCAGTCAATACAAAGGATGCAATGACAGCAACTGTCGAGAACGTTCCTTTTGAGCTTCTGCAGCATATAACAAACAGGATTCTCAATGAGGTCAAAGGCGTTAACAGAGTCTGCTATGATATGTCGCCGAAGCCTTGCTCAACAATCGAGTGGGAATGATAATTAATTACATTGTAAATAATTATGGATAATATCATCTATGATATAACTCCCTCGTGCGTTACTATCGTGCGAGGGTGTTTTTATGATGCATAGAAGTTTAATGTATAGCGTCAGTCGTCAGATTGCGACAAGACGTGAGATGCATTTTTGTCCTGATATTGCTGTTAGATTCAGAGTTTGAATACAGTGTTTATGAAAAGTATTTTCCTTATTCGGAAACCTCTGAAATGTATGGTGTTTGCTCAATTATATTAATGATACATTGATAAAGCTCAGTAAAATATCGATGTCGTTAATGTCGTCAATGTCGTCAATGTCGGGAAGG
>JADIMF010000088.1 GCA_017694915.1 Candidatus Ornithospirochaeta stercoravium | reverse complement strand
CTTCTCATCCTTCGCACTCTCGAAGCGGCTGATCATCTCAGGACCGGAAAGGAATGTACAGAAGTAATTGAAGATATATCCGATGATGACAACCCAGCCAATCTTCGTAGGATCAAGCTGCTCACCGGGGAGCTTTGCGGAAATCGCTTCCCAGCCACCGCATCCATGGATGACTATAGGTGTCGCGATTGCCAGTCCGAAAAGGATGATAATGAACTGCACGAGGTCTGAAATCTGATCCGCTATCATTCCACCAAGCGTCGTGTAGATGATGATGATGATACCGGCAACGATGAGACATACGTTCATCGGAATACCTGTAAGCGTTGCTACAACAGAACCCGATGCGGCAACCTGCGATGATGTAAGGCAGAAAAGCGCAAGGATATTGAGAACTGCGGAGAATACTGAGCTTCCCTTTCCGAAGCGTCTTCCGACAACCTCAGGAATCGTAACAGCAAGCGTCTTTCTGATCTTAGGTGCGAAATATGCAAGAGGTATCATCGCAACGGAAGCTGCGAGAACATACCATATAGCACTCATTCCCCACGAACCGAAGGCTTTATCAGCAAGTCCTGTCGTTGAACCGCCTCCGATATTATTTGCCGAAAGCGAGAATGCGACCATGAAAAGCCCCATCCTTCTTCCTGCAATCATGTAATCATGGCTTGTCTTTATCTTTATCTTTCCTACGACGAATCCGATGACGAGCATTCCCACGAGATAGCCAGCAACAATAAGCAAAGCACCGGTATTTAAAGCCATTTTAACCTCCTAACGTGTTTTAATAAGTTTCACATACTCTTTAGATGCACGCAAGAATACATTTGACGGGAGAAGATAAAAGGTTTATTTTATTGATAACGATTATCGATAATGGAGGTATGACTATGAAGTATGTATGCAATCTCTGCGGTTACGTATATGACGAAGCAGCTGGTGATCCTGATAACGGAATCGCACCGGGAACAAAGTGGGAAGATGTACCAGAGGACTGGACATGCCCTCTCTGCGGTGCAGGAAAGGAAGAGTTCTCAGCTGAGTGAGAAAACCGGAGGTTTTTGAGGCCTCCGGTTTTTTTATACGTAGAAAAGCATCTTGCCGTATGTCGGTATAGGCCAGTGCTTTTCCGAACAGAGCAGCTCAAGGCTGTCTGAATATTTCCTGACCTCATTCATCTGTGGAATAATCTTATCGGATGAATAATGCGCAAGTGCGGAACCGTGCTCAGAGGAAGCCTCGGCAACCGTTCTCTCAAGCTCCTTGTTCGCGTTATAAAGCGCTGTTATAAGCCCCTCAAGCTCTCCAAGCCTTGCCTCTTCCGCCTCAAGCCTCATTCCGGGAAGAGCTCCCCTCTTCCTGCAGATTCCCGTAGCGATTTCAGATGAATAATCCATGCATGCAGGGAGAATCTCCTGGTTTATCATATCGATGAGGGTAAGAGCCTCGATATGTATCGTCTTCGAATACTCATCATTGAGGATTTCATATCTCGAATGAAGCTCAACGGAGCTATAGATACCGAACTCACTGAAAAGCGCGATATTCTTCGGAGAGCAGAGCGTATCAAAAGCATCCGGGGATGTCGGGAGATTCATCAGACCGCGTCTTCTCGCCTCCTCCACCCATTCTGCTGAATAGTTATTACCGTTGAATACGATACGCCTATGGTTGATATACGTCTCTTTTACAAGATCCGATACAGCCTTGTTGAAATCCTCAGCATCCTTCAGACGCTCATAGAATCCCTTGAGCTCCTTCGCCACAACCGTATTGAGCACCGTATTTGGTTCAGCGACGGAGAAAGAGGAACCGAGCATCCTGAACTCGAACTTGTTGCCTGTAAACGCGAAAGGACTTGTTCTGTTCCTGTCTGTCGTATCCTTCGGAATCGCGGGAAGAACATGAACACCGAGCTGCATCTTCTCCTTTGTCCTTCCTGGAGCTGAATGACCTTCGGCAAGAGCATCGAGGATACCTGTCAGCTCATCTCCGAGGAAGATCGAAACAATAGCAGGAGGTGCTTCATGAGCGCCGAGACGATGATCGTTTCCTGCAGATGCGGCAGATACCCTGAGCAGATCCTGATACTCATCAACGCCTTTTATGACAGCAACGAGGAAAAGAAGGAACTGCGCATTGTCCTTTGGGTTATCTCCTGGCTCCAGAAGATTCGCATCTTCAGTAGATAGCGACCAGTTGTTATGCTTTCCAGATCCGTTTATGCCTTCAAAGGGTTTCTCATGGAGAAGACATGCAAAACCATGACGCTCCGCGGTCTTCTTCATGATTTCCATCGTCAGCTGGTTATTGTCGACCGCGATATTCGTCGTTGTATATACAGGTGCAAGCTCATGCTGGCATGGTGCTGCCTCATTGTGGGATGTCTTGGCATAAACCCCTAGTTTCCACAGTTCCATATCGAGATCCTGCATATATTCGGAAACACGTGTACGAAGAGCTCCGAAATAATGATCCTCGAGCTCCTGACCTTTCGGAGACCTTGCTCCAATGAGTGTACGTCCTGTGTAAATCAGATCACGGCGTTTCTCATAGTCTTTTTTATCAATGAGAAAATATTCCTGTTCAGGCCCGACGGTCGTGATAACCCTTTCCGGCTTCTTCCCGAAAAGAGAAAGAATCTTCTTCGCCTCTGCGGCAACAGCCTCCATGCTTCTCAGAAGAGGGGTTTTCTTATCTAGAACCTCTCCGGAATAGGAGCAGAATGCTGTCGGGATGCAGAGAGTACCGTCTTTTATGAATGCATTGCTTGTCGGATCCCACGCGGTATAACCACGGGCCTCGAATGTCGCTCTGAGACCACCAGAAGGGAAAGAGGAAGCATCCGGCTCGCCTTTTATGAGTTCCTTGCCGGAGAATTCGAATATTGCCTTTCCTCCGGGTGCTGGGGAAATGAACGCATCGTGCTTTTCGGCTGTAATCCCGGTCATAGGCTGGAACCAGTGAGTATAATGAGTACAGCCTTTCTCAAGCGCCCAGTTCTTCATCGCGTTCGCAACTGGATTCGCAATCGCAAGATCAAGATCCTTTCCCTCATCAACAGTCTGACGCAGCGCCTTATACACGTCTTTAGGGAGACGTTCCTTCATCACATCATCGTTGAAAACCAAACTGCCGAAGAAATCTTCTCTGCTATCCATATACCCTCCGGATTGCATCCGAAAAGAGGGTGCCGAAACAGCACCCTCTACCGTTAGTTTTGTTATACAGGATTCCATTTTCACTAGTCAATTCTTCATGTCTTCTTGACGGCAAATGAATATTGCCTCAGCATCTATGTATGACAGATTTTACAAAAGATGATGTACTTTCATATTCAGAAGCGAATGATGTCAGATTCGTGCGCCTCTCTTTCTGCGATATCTTCGGACAGCTGAAGAATGTATCCATAGCTGCAAGCGAGCTCGGGAGGGCTTTTGAGGAGGGCATCAGATTCGATGCCTCCGCAATAAGAGGCTTCCTTAACATAGAGGATTCCGATCTTCTCCTGTTCCCGGAGCCGAATACACTCTCTTCCCTGAGTCCTTATGAAGGAGCGGAGGGCAAGACGATAAGGCTGTTCTGCTCTATTCTTCATCCTGATATGAAGCCTTTCGAAGGCGATGCGAGATACCTTCTGAAATCAAAAGAACAGAGTCTCCTGAAAAAAGGCCTGAATATGGCCGCGGGAACTGAATGCGAATTCTATCTCTTCAGACTCGATGAGGAAGGTAACCCGACTCTCAATCCTATGGATAACGCAGGCTATCTTGATCCATCCCCTATGGATAAAGCGGAGAACCTAAGAGCAAGGCTTTCACAGATCATGAGAGGAATGGGAATAACCATTGAAACAAGCCATCATGAGAAGGGACCGGGACAGAACGAGGTATCCTTTGCCCCCACATCGCTTCTTGAGGCCGCTGACGATATCATCTCATTCAAAGCCGCGCTCAAGAATCTTGCGGCATTGAGTTCCCTGTATGCATCATTCCTGCCGAAACCGCTTTTCGACAAACCAGGCTCGGGATTCCATATAAGCCTTTCATGCCGCAGAGGAAACGAGTCCTTCGATACTGTAAGAGAGCACATGGCAGCAGGTATCCTTAATAGGATAAAGGAACTTACGCTTTTCCTTAATCCTATCGCCAACTCATATGACCGTCTTGGCCTCATGGAGGCACCATCTGCAATCAGCTGGGGTACTGGAAACAGGGATCTGCTTCTGAGGATGCCGGAGATGAGAAAAGGTGGAGCAAAGAGAATTGAGGTAAGATCTGCAGATCCTTCATCCAATCCATACCTTGCACTGTATCTTCTCGTATCGGCAGCGGAAAAAGGCATAGAGAAAAAGATGAAGCTGAATGAAATACCTGAGAATGGAAAACTTCCGGAAAACCTCAGGGAAGCTGTAGAGGAAGCAGAGGCTTCAGCTTTTGTGAAATCACTTCTTCCAGAGCATCTGAGATCATGCTTCATCGAGGCAAAGAAGACAGACTGGAAGAACATATCTGCATCGGGATATCCGAAAGTCACGGCTCGCGATACTGAATTCCCGCTTACGTAGGCGAGAACACGATGGCGGTTTCCCCTGAGATTATGGAAACTGCCTCTCCTTCTCCGGTGCTGCTCGATGAAAACTGCACAGTGAAGCGAACCCCGTTGAGAATCCCGCAGAAGATTCCTTCATAGGCTCTGACGGGGATGATAGCTGCCGAGAAAATGAAAGCCGCCGTATTTTCACGGCGTTTTTCTATTCTGAGACTTCCATCAATTCCAATATTAAAAACCTCTCCGAAAGACTCGATGCCATCTTTATCCGTCTGCCACTCACTTCCATCAAACTGCTGGAAGATAGCAGGTATATCATCTTCTGGAATTGATGTATCGGTCACGCTATCTGCTAGCTTTATAAAAAAGAAAGCAAGGAGGAAAACAACAATAAGGGAAATAGATGCAGCTATGAAAACCTTCACAGGAGTGGAAGAGAATATCGTTTTTCTGCGATTAATCTCTTCCTGAAGCTCAGCAGCCTTGCTTTCCGCTTCGATTGCCCTTCTCTGCCACTCTGACAATAACCGCTGAAGATTCTCATTACTGCTGTTATCTGACATGGGGATTATTCTTCCACATGAGGCAGACAGAAAGGAGTCTCGGAAGAATGTAATTCAAACATGAAATTTGCATATCGATATCCCAGCATGATATAATGCAGAGAAAAGGAGCGATTATGAAACTTATTCTTGCGATTATACAGGCTGCAGATGAAGCAGATTCCGTACAGGAACTCAACAAAAGGGGATTCTTCGTCACGAAGCTCTCAACAACAGGCGGCTTCCTTAAGGCAAAGAATACAACACTTCTGATCGGAACCGATGACGAGAAGGTGGATACCGTCCTCGAAGTTCTCAAGAAATATGCAGGACACAGGATGCAGCTCAGTCCTGTTTCAGGTGCGGACATGCGCATGTTCAACCCTGCAGGAGCCAACATGGTTGAAGTCCCTGCCGGCGGCTGTGTTGTCTTCGTTCTAGATATAGATAAAGCTCAGAAATTCTGAATTATCTCCCTGCTTTCCTTCTTTTGGAACGCAGGGATTTTTATGAACAAAAAAGCTCTGCACATTTCCTGATTCCGCAAATTAACGAGAAGAGTTTGTAATCACAGTTGCTGTTAATCGACAACTCATGTCGTTACGATTTCGAGCTATTTGCCCCATTTTCAAATCATGAGTCTACAACTTCAGTCGTTATCTT
>JADIMF010000010.1 GCA_017694915.1 Candidatus Ornithospirochaeta stercoravium | reverse complement strand
ATAGGAACGAAGGAAGCAACTCTCATTGTTTCTCTTACATGGATCATAATGACTGCATTCGGAGCACTTCCGATGTATTTCTCCGGTGCTATACCTTCATATACTGAATGCTTCTTTGAGATAATGTCCGGATTCACCACTGCAGGCGCTACGGTCCTTTCAGATATAGAGACGCTGGACAAGTCCATTCTGTTCTGGCGGAGCCTTACGAACTGGCTTGGCGGAATGGGAGTAGTAGTTCTTTTCGTTGCTGTTCTCCCTATTTTCGGAGTGAAGGGAAATGCCCTTGTCGGAGCGGAAACGGTAGGACCCTCGAAATCAAAGCTGACGCCAACGATAAGAGGAACTGCATTGGTCCTGTGGATGATATACATAGGACTGTCTGCGGCTCAGACGGTGCTTCTGTATCTTGGCGGTCTTGATTGGTTCAATTCGTTCACTGTCATGTTCGGGACGATAGGGGCTGCTGGGTTTGTTCCGCTGAATGCTTCGATTGCAGGTTATGAGAGCACTTATGTCGAATGGGTCTGCATAGTATTCATGCTGCTTGCTGGAATAAATTTCTCCCTGTATTTCTATGTGATACGCGGACAGTTCCGGAAAGTCATGAAAAATACCGAACTCCGGCTTTATCTTGCGCTCATTGGTGTATCATCAGCACTGGTTGCTATACAGCTTCTTGTAAAGGGTGTTTATTCATCTCTTCCGGAGGCACTGCGGGAAGCCTTATTCCATGTCGTGTCGATGATAACGACAACCGGATTCGTTGCCGATGAATTCAATTGCTGGCCGATGTTCTCGCAGATGCTGCTCATCCTGGTCTGTTTTATCGGGGCCTGTTCTGGATCAGCAGGAGGAGGTATCAAGGTCATCAGAGTCGGTGTTCTGCTTCGTCTTGGCTATAATTCGATGCTGAAGCGTGTTCACCCAAATACTGTAAGTCCTGTCTCTTTTGGTTCCGATCACATTGATAACAATACCGCGCTTTCAATTGCGGGCTATGCAGGCTGCTATTTTGCCACATTGTTTGCTGGAGCTGTTGTCATAGGCCTTACGGATCTTGATTTCCTTACATGCTTTGCTTCAGTGTTCCTCTGCCTTGGCAATCTTGGCACAGGTATTGGAGGAATGGGAGCAGGATTCTCATTCTCGATATTTCCCGAGTGGTCTTTATGGGTATTCTCCTTTTTGATGCTCATAGGCAGGCTTGAGTTCTATACTGTCTACACGATTTTCACGAAGGCATTCTGGACGCGATGAGGCAGGAGGTTGCATGAGAGTTGTCATACTTGGAGCTGGCAGAAGAGGATTGCGTCTTGCCCAGCATCTTATAGAGGAAAAGAAATCAGTTGTATTCATAGACAACAGCAGTGAGAGATGCAGCGCGGCGACAGCAAAGCTTGACTGTATGGCAGTCTGTGGTTCTTCGACCGATATTGAAATGCTGAGAGAAGCCGGGTGCGATAATGCAGAGGCAGTGATTGCCGTTACGGATAACGACGAGACAAATCTCGTTGCCTGTGGAATCATCGCATCTTCTTTCCGGAATGTTGGTATGACGATTGCTGCCATAAGGAGCATAAACTATCTCGGTACCGGCCTTGATAGTGACATCCTTGGCATTTCTCATATAGTCAATCCTGAACAGGAAGCGGCTGGAAAGATCGAGAGAATCATTGAGACAGGTCTTTTCCGTGATTTCGAGTATTTCCCATATGCTGGTTTCATGATGTTCTCCAGAAAGGTAACGAAGGAAAGCATCTTCGATGGTCGCACGATTGCCGAGATAAGAAGGGAAATACCGGGCAGGTTCGTTGTTATAGGCATCAGACGCAGAGGAAAGGCGTTAACACCATCAGGTGATACAGTCGTGCATGATGGTGATGAGATTGCAATGATTGTCGACGATGATGAATCCAGCGATATCTACAGCCGTCTTTCTGATGTAAGGAATGTCCCGATAAACAAGATCATACTTGTCGGAGGTACGCGTATCGCTAGATTTGCTCTTCTCTCGATGTCAGAATCAAGAAGACGCAATGTGATACTTGTTGAAAAGGATCTCAGCGTCTGTGAACGGTTTGCCCGTGATTTCCCGGAGGTTATCGTCCTTAATGGTGCTATTTCAGATGAGAGTTTCTGGGAGGAGGAGAGGCTTTATCAGTCGGATCTTCTGATATCCGTAACAGATAACGATGAGCTGAATATCATAGCGGCAAGTTATGCCAAGCGACTTGGAACTAAGAGAGCGGTTGCTCTTATAAAGACGAATAACAGCTACATACCGCTTGCGGAGGCTATGGATATCGATGGTGTGATTTCAACGACCAATGCAACTGTCGATGCAATAGTACGTTATCTGAGAGGTGACAGGATACAGAGCCTTCATACGCTATTTGATGGCCAGCTCGAGGTTTATGAATACGAGGTAACGGAAAGCTTCAGATACACCGGCATGAAGCTTAAGGATATAGATTTCAGGGGAAAGCTTATCATAGCGGGTGTAAAGCGGGCAAAAGGAAAGGATAACTTCATACCTGATGGAAACTATCAGATTGAAGTCGGTGATACATTGCTTCTTTCTGCGGTCCATTCGAATTATGCATATGTAGAGAAGCTGCTTACAGAGAGGCGGGCATAATGAGATACAGCAATTACATGTTCCATGTTCCTGATGAAAAGATATGCAGGGTAATCATAGATACGGACGCTGCAAACGAAGGCGATGATCAGTTTGCGGCAGTGCATGCAATGCTAAGCCCTCGATTCGATAATGTCGGATTCATTGCAGCTCATTATGGTGCTGAGAACAGTATGGAGAGAAGCTATGACGAACTTCTCAGGCTCTTTTCAGCGCTTGAATGTCCGTTTTCCGGGATAATAAAGAAGGGGGCACCCCATCCACTTCTCTCAAAAAGCGGACCTGTCGTTTCCGAAGGTTCTGCGCTTATCGTGGAAGAGGCAATGAAAGATGATCCGAGGCCTCTATATGTGCTTTTTCTCGGGCCTCTTACGGATCTTGCGTCTGCGTACCTTCAGGAACCACGTATTGCAGGGCGCTTTACAGCAATCTGGATTGGTGGTGGAACATATCCATATGGCAATGCTGAATTCAATCTAGGAAATGATGTGAATGCGGTTAATGTTGTTTTTTCATCCAAGCTTGAGCTGTGGCAGGTGCCAAAGAATGTCTATGAGATGATGGGCGTAAGCTTTGCGGAGCTCCAGTACAGGCTCTGTGGTAAAAGCAAGGCTGGTGATTATCTTTTCTCGAGAATCATTGAGGAGATTGATAAGGAAAGTTCCCTTCGGAGTCCGTTCAGGACAGGGGAGACTTGGGTCCTTGGAGATTCTCCTGCTGTCGGGCTTGTGCTATATGAGCATCGGTGGGAATTCGATTATGTGAATGCGCCTGTAATAGGAGATACGATGGAATATATTTCGTCAAAGCTGAACAGGCCTATACGGGTCTACAGAAGAATCGATTCACGCCTGATTCTCGAGGATATGTATGCAAAGATTGCTCTGTTCGATCCAGCTTGCTGGAAATGAGCCTGGTTCAGAAAGCAATATCCGGCTTATGAAAGCGTAAAGCTCTCTGAACTTTTTATTTCATTGAGCTTTTCTTCTTTTATAAGATTCCTTGCGACATGGATACAGATGAGTGTCGTGGGAATTGCAACACCGCAGTTCGATATCATCATCATGATGCCAAGTGCTGTCGCTCCATCTGATATGAACATCTGCAGTATGAAAAGTACTGGTATTCGGAACACGAAGATCTTCAGGAAATTCAGGACAAGCGTTACTTTTGTCTTTCCCAGACCGAGGAGAAAATCCATGCCGGCTCCATTGAAGGCTATGCCGAAGCAGCTCAGTGAGTCATAGATGAATATCCTTCTTATTGTCTCCATGAATCCCGCGTTGAAACCGTTCCTGCTTGTTGCGAATATAGGGATGAGCTTATCACTGAAAGCATATAGCACACCGAGTGCGAAGAGGCTTGCGATGAATGTGATTATTATGTTCGCGATATATACTTTGATGGCTCTTCTGCATTTGCCGGCTCCATAATTCTGGCTGACAATTGAGCTTGACGCATCTGAAAAGCCATTTTCAAAGCTTGCAGCGAGTCCTGATACATTGTTCGAGATACCAAGCGCACCAATCATCTCCGCACCATAGGATGAAGCAATTGAATTCACTATCACCTTGCCAAGTGAGAATGTCGAATCCTCAACTGCAACAGGGAATGAGAGGGACAGAAGTGATTTTGAATAGCCCTTCTTCGTGTGGAACACGAGGGAAGGTCTTATGCAGAAGATGCTGTTCCTATCGAAGAGATGGGGCAGTGCATATATTGCGCAGGCAGAATATGAGATGAGCGTTGAAAGCGCGATATAAGTTATTCCCTTGTCGAGAACATAGACAAACAGTGCGGAGAATATGAGCTTGATTACCATCATTGATAGGTTCGCGACGAGTATAACACCCGTTCGTCCTCTCGATTTCTCCACGTTTATGTATATGAGATTCACGAAATTGACTACCGTTGCGGTAATTAGGATTCTGAAGTATGCCGCTCCTTCGCTTATGAATTCCTCTGGCGTCTTGATGAGACGCAGAATTGCAGGGACGAACGGTATCATCAGAAGGAATATCAGGGAGAGAATGAGAAGAAGACGTACAAGCGTGTTTGTAAGTTCATTTGTCTTTGCTTTGTCACCAGCTCCATATGCTCTGTTGATGAGTATCATGGAACCCGTTCCGATGCCTGTTCCTATTGAGTTGAGAATCATCCTCAGCTGATTCATATAGGCGACAGTGGAAACATCGATAGTCCCTATATGGCTCGCCATTATCGTATCGAGAAGCGAAAACAGTGACGCAAAGAGTGCAAATACAGCAAGCGGCGTGCCCACCTGGATTATCAGAAGATAAACATTCGATGAAAGGGATTTTTCCCTGAATTCGCTTTCTGTGAGCCGTCTCATTGCCTTCTCCAATCTGAGGATAATGCGTTTTTTATCGGAAGAATGGAAGTGGCATCACGATAATCTCTGCTTTTTTATCAGAATAATACCAATGTGATGATTACCGTGATGATTCCGGACATCACAAGCGCGATTGATGATAATGCACCCTGTACCTCTCCGATCTCGATAGCCTTGCTTGTACCGACAGCGTGGCTTGCACTGCCGAATGCCATACCCTGCGCTATCTCGTCTTTTATCCTGAAGAGCTTTATGAGATACGGACCGATGATGTTTCCAAGAATTCCTGTGAAGATTACAGCCATTACCGTGATGGCCTCTATGCCTCCGATGCTTTCCGATACAGCTATTGCCATTGGGGTTGTTATGCTTTTCGGGAGAAGAGAGGCCCTGATTTCATCAGGTAGCGACAGAATCTCCGAAAGAAGATAGACGATGCCGATAGAAACTGCAGAACCTGCGATACTTCCGGCTGTGACTGACAGTATATGATTCCTGAGGATCTCCCTCTGCCTGTAAATCGTGATTGCAAGCACTGCAGTTGCAGGAGAAAGGAACATGTTTATGATATCCCCTCCGTTCTCGTACCATTCGAGCGGTATGCCTGTGATGAGAAGAAGCGGAATGATTATAAGATATGAGATGAGAAGAGGATTGAGAATGGCAAGCTTTGTCTTCCTGTTTATCCAGACGCCGAGACTGTAAGCGGCGATTGAAAGCGTGATACCGAAAAACGGGGATGCAAAAACTTCTTCAGGCATTCCTGTTCCTCCTTGCTTCAATTTTCAGGAAGAAGCTCACAACCCAGGCCGTTACAAGGAATACGACTACCGTAGAAACGGAGACGATTATAAGGAACTGCCACCATATCGACCTGATGATACTCAGATGCTCGATGACCTTCACACCTGCGGGAATGAAGAAGAAAGCCATATTGGAGAGAAGGAAGTCGCTTTTTTCCTTTATGTGGTCGATTTTCAGTATTCCAGAGAACAGTGCGGCTGCAAGAAGGATCATTGCAGTTATCGAAGAAGGAAAAGGAAAGGGCAGAATCGCGCTTATTGCTTCTCCTAGAAGACATAAGGTGAATATTATCGCAATCTGATAAAGTATCTTCATATAAGCCTCGGCGCCTCGAAATCTATCACATAGAAGGCAGTATTTCCATATTGGGCGAGAATATCTGAGAAAATAATCTTTTTATGGTAGATATTATCTGAAAAATGCTGATAATATCGGGGTGGGATATACTTGGAGGAGACGAGATTAAATATCGTTAGATCAGTATTAATCACTATTGTTATTTTAAGGAAGTGCGATGATAGAGATTAAGCACCTTAGAAAAGTATTTGATGATGATACCATCCCGCTGAAAGACATAGACATAACTATCAATGACGGTGATGTGATATCAATCATAGGGCCTTCCGGTACAGGTAAATCAACACTATTGAGATGTATAAACATGCTTACGGAACCTACTTCCGGAAGCATTATTGTTGATGGGCAGGATATCACTGAGAAAGGCTGTAATCTCAATGAGATAAGAAAGAAGATGGGAATGGTATTCCAGTCTTTCAATCTTTTCGGGCATCTGACGATTATAGAGAACATAATGAATCCTCAGATTACGCTTCTCGGGAGAAGCAGGCAGGAGGCCTATGACAAGGCAATGTACCTTCTCCAGCAGGTCGGTCTTGCTTCAAAGGTCTTCGCATATCCAGAGGAGCTTTCCGGTGGACAGCAGCAGAGAATCGCGATTGCACGCACTCTTGCTATGGATCCGGACATCATCCTCTTCGATGAACCTACATCCGCTCTTGATCCGTCGATGATCGGAGAAGTCCAGTCGGTAATAAAGATGCTTGCAAAGAGCGGCAGGACGATGATGATCGTAACTCACGAGATGGATTTCGCTAGGAAGATATCGAACAGGATCCTCTTCATGTATGACGGATATATTTATGAGGAGGGAACTCCGAAGGAGATATTCGAGCATCCGAAGAAGGAGATCACGAAGAGATTCATCCAGCGTCTGTCATCGCTTACATACAGAATCGATTCCACCGCATTCGACCTTGAGGCGATGAATGACGAGCTCAATGCTTATGGTGAGAAGCTCCTCATCGAGGCTGAGCGTCTGAGTAAGCTCTCCCTTGCTGTCGAGGAAATCTGTATTAACAATATCGCGGCTGACTCGGATGTTCCCGATATCCTCGTGAAGGTGGAGTATTCCGAAAAGCTCGATATCCTTACTCTTCTTATCTGCTACAAAGGTGAGAGATTCGATGTCCATACATCGGCAAGCAAGCTCTTCCAGGATCTCCTTGCAGAGCATACCACCGATGTGAAACAGGATGATATCAAGGATGATCCTCTTGGATATGAGCATATCATCTCAATGAGATTCAGATGGGCGGAGGAAGAGTGATATGAAGAAGTTCTGTTTATTGTTTGCTGTATTCATCATGCTCTCCTCATTTGTCTTTGCAGAGAGCGAATTTACAGAGATCGAAGATCTCAATGGCCATAATATCGGCGTGCAGACAGCTGTCCTTTATGAGGAACTTATTCAGGACCGTGTTCCTGACAGCACAATCCAGTATTACACGATGCCGAACGACATGATTCTTGCCCTTAAGTCAGGCAAGGTAGATGCTTACCTCATAGAAGAGGTTAGTTACGGTGTCCAGAAGAAGAACCATCCCGATCTTGCTGTTCTTGAGGAACCTGCAGGATACATAAACGCGACATGTATTATCGGAAACAACGAGAGGCAGGGGAGGCTTCTTGCCGAGCTGAATGCATTTATTGCGGAAAGCCATGCCAATGGTCTTCTTGCAGAGCTGTATGATTACTGGATTGCGGACTTCGATCCTGTGAACGATACCTGTGACATAACTGGATTCACAGGAGAGAACGGGACTATCGCAGTTGCTGTTGAAGGTGGCTATGAACCATTCTCTTTCATCAGCAATGGCAATATATCGGGATTCGATGTTGATTTCATCTGCCGTTTTGCCCGTGCATATGGCTATACACCGGAGTTTTATGAGGTTCCGTTTGAAGCAATCGCTCCTGGTGTAGAGAGTGGAAAGTATGATATCGGAATGAACATCGTTGTCAGCGAGGAACGCAACGAGACGGGAACGCTTTCCGACGTATATTACTCAACTCCGATTCGCCTTGTAATCCTCGGAGAAGATGAATCCGGACTCACATTCTTCCAGCAGCTTGCACAGAGCTTCGAGAAGACCTTCCTCAGGGAATCGAGATGGATTCTCTTCGTCCAGGGCGCTGGAGTAACGGTTCTCATCACCATCACCTCAATTCTGGCAGGAACGATACTCGGCTTCATTATCTTCATGCTCTGCAGAAAGGGTAACAAGATAATGAACAAGGGAACGAATGTGTTCCTGTGGCTTATCCATGGAATGCCGACAGTACTTCTGCTGATGATTCTCTACTACATCGTATTCGGTTCATCATCGCTCAGCGGAACATGGGTATCGGTAGTAGGTTTCTCGCTTATGTTTGCATGTTCGATGATTGATATGCTCCGTGTTGGCTGCAACGCTATCGGAAGAGGGCAGTTCGAGGCTTCGAGAGCTCTCGGATATTCAGAGCATCAGAGCTTCTTCAAGATCATACTTCCGCAGGCTGCACAGCACTTCCTGCCGATATACCGCAATGATGTGGTTACGCTCATTAAGGAAACCTCGGTTGTCGGTTATATCGCGGTACTCGATCTGACGAAGATAAGCGACCTTGTAAGAAGCCGTACATACGAGGCGTTCTTCCCTCTGATAGTTACTGCCATCATGTACTTTGTGATTTCCGCAATTCTCACACGCTTGGTAACGCTTGTTGAGAATGCAATCGATCCGAAGAGAAGGAAGAAAGATAAGATCCTGAAGGGAATAAAGGAAATTGAATAGCAAAGTGGACCTGCCTGGAATATGGCAGGTTTACTTTTCTGAAGCTGATATCACTCTGAATACATGGAATCTTCGCTGAGACGGTATACCGTCCAGTCGGTCATGGCTTCCGCTCCGATGTTCTTATAGAATCGTATCGAAGGCGTGTTTGAATCGAGACACCACCATTCAACTCTTCCGCATTCTCGTTCTCTTGCGATTTCCTTTATCAGCTCGATCATCGCTTTCCCGTAACCTCCATGACGATATTCCTCCCTTATATAGAGGTCCTCGATGTAGATTCCGGGCTTGCCGAGGAATGTCGAGAAATTGTGGAAGAAGAGTGCAAAACCTATTTCTTTTCCATCGAGAACGGGAAAGATCACTTCCGCCATACGCCTTTCGAAAAGGTTGTAGCGGAGAGTATCCTCATCAGCCTTAACTTCATGGAGGAGATTCTCATAAGCAGCGAGTTCTCTGATCATCGTCAGGATAAGAGGGATATCGTTTTCGTTCGCGTTTCTGAAAGTCAGAGTATTCATCAGAAGAGTTTTCCTATCAGATAGACAGCAACGGGGACGAATGGAGCAAGGATGAAATTGCCTATCTTTATTCTTGTGATTTCCATGAGGTTGAGCGCGATGCCTACAATGAGGAGCGATCCTATCACGGACATGCTGTTGATTACCTCGGCAGTCGCTATATGTGCAATCGCCCCTGAGAACAGTGTTATGAGCAGCTCGTATAGGAGAGTAGGGATTGCCGCAAGCGAACAGCCGAATCCTTTTGTTGCCGCCATTATGAATATGACAAGGGTATCGATGCAGGATTTTGCAAGGAAGGTATTATAAGTGCCTTTCGTTCCGCTCTCGATTCCTCCGGCTATCGCCATCGCGCCCACGCAGACAAAGAGCGTTGCCGATACGAAGCCGTCAGCGATATTATCCTCATTCTTCGGCATCCTGCTTTCTACATATCGTCCGAGCCTCGAGAACTTGTCATCGAAATCAATTGCCTCTCCGATAAAAGCACCTATTGATACGGAGAGGACAAGAAGCACGGCATCCATTCCCGCTACGATTCCATCAATACCTACATAGAGAACGCAGAGCCCGAGAGCGAGCATTAGCGTTCTCTTTATTCTCTCAGGGATTCCCTTTTTGAAGATGCTCCCGAGAATTCCTGCTGCGAATACGCAGATTGCATTGATGAATACTCCAGTCAGATTCATGAGACGGATGATACATCTAATGCTGTTTTCTGTATATTATTCTGCGATTTTAGTGAGTATGAAAGAATCACCCTCACCGGGATTCGGATTCCTGAAGAGAATCGCATCCGCAACGCCTGTACCGATTGTGCTGTATTCAAGTTTCATCGTTCCATCCTCAATGAAGAATCTGTAGGAAGAGATGGTGTCGGCAACGATTCCGAACGCGCTCGACTGCACGGTTGCGGATCCTGAATCATATCCGATCTCAACACTATCGAGACGCCATTTCCCCGGACTGAATATTGATGTATTCAGTCTATCCGCATTCAGCCTGTATGATGTTCCCGCTCTTCCTGTGTCCTTGTAATTGACCCATTCTCCGGATGATGTATCCCCGAAATCGTAGAGGGGGAATATCTGGACCTCGCTTCCATCATCCATGATCATATAGAGTTTATGATATTGCCCGAAAACAGAATCAACGGCAGTTTCGACTCTTATCATGAGATTCTTCATCTTCCCCCGGTTATCCTTACTGGTTTTATTTATCCATTCATAAAGCCCATCCCAGCTTCCTGTTCGGACATCGATGAAAGCTGCATCGAGAGTGTTATTATCCTCGTCCCTTGCCGCAATTGAGAAACTGTATTCCGTATCTGATTGCAGGTTGTTCTTTCTGTATGAAAGCACATCGGATGACAGTCTTATTATGAAATCATTCTTTTCATACAAGTCATAATAGACAGCGCCATCGGCAGCCTGCCATCTGAAATTGACCGCAGATGGCTCTGCTTCGGCTGTGGCATTAATGGAAGCAAAGAGGAATGACATAGAGAAGACTAAAAGAAATGATAAGATGATTCTGCGCTTCATATTCATTTATTAGCACGGGTTCCGGAGAGCTGTCCAATGTATTTCGTGTCATGATTATGATTTCAGTGAACGGGGTGAAAATTCTTTTTCCAGTTACTGTTTTTACGGATTATTGTTGCAGTTCGTTGCATTTTGCCGTCGTTTTTACAATTTAATAATAAAAACTCTTATCTGCACAGCGTTGCTAAAAAACCGCGTTTGAAGCGTTAATTTGCGGTTTAATCCCTATATTTCAGTGAATTTGGGTTTTCAATAATCCGTTTTATGAGGTTTTCGACCTTTTCATATTTGTCCTGTGGAGGATTGTGTATGTATGAAAACAGGTCAAGATAGCCGGGAAGATCATCTCTGCTGAAGCCAGGATGCCGCCGCATGAGGCGCTGAAGCTCATAGCATCTTCTGTTTATGGGATCCAGCGGATTCCCTGAATCCGGCACTCCCTTCAGCCCCTTTGAATCGTATTCTATGCTTTTCAGCTCCAGCTCCTGAATGAGCTTCTTATGTGCTTTCTCCTTGTCATGTATCAGCGTTGAGCAAGGTGCTATATGATCCTTGAATGCCTCGTAAACAGATTTCTGCGTTGATTTCCCTTGTCCGAGAATGCAGCAATAGACATGCATTCCGTCATATGCGATGCCTATGCAGATCTGGTTGCGGGAGATGCCTCTGTACTCCTTCCCATCGGTCTTCTTCTCCACATCTCTTTTAATTGCCCTCAGGTATGTCTCATCAATATATACATCGCCTGAAAGCATTATCCCATCCTGAGTGCCTTTAAGCGCCAGGAATATCTTATCTATCCAGTATCTTGTGGTATTGTAAGCCTTTCTGTTCGCCTTTGAGATTGCTTCGAAGCTCTGCTCCGAAAACAGCTCAAGGCATGTGTCTATCCATTCGCTTATAGGCTGCTTGTGGTTCTCGAAGAGCGTCCCTGTAAGGATTGTGAATGTCTTTCCGCATTCAAGGCAGCGGTATCGTCTCAGGCCTGTTCGCAGATAGCCGTATCTCTTGTATCTTCCATTCCCGCAATGCGGGCAGGCTACTGGTTCGAATGTGTTAAGGAATTCACTTTCTCCAGTATCGGAGATACGTGGATGCCTGCGGCTGTATTCCTGGGCCGCATGATCATCAAGGAATGACTCAAGCGGCGTCACTGACGCCTTATCTGTCCAAGGAGTCCTTCTCCTTGAACGTGAATAGATATTTTCTTTCATAGGTGGAAGCCTTTTGTTGCCCTGCCATCATCAGGCAGAGAGGCTTCCACACCGAACTCTGCTCTGATGATAACAGAACAGCCTCAATGCTATATCGTCATCCTGCTTTTAGCAACGCTGTGCAGATAGGAGTTTAATAATAAAAATCCTGTATACATCGTTTCCAGCGATTGACACTCGAAGATGATAATCCATAAAGTCTAGATATCTTTTCTCTTCGGAGGCTGATGTGAAGAAAACGACCTGGTTATGCTTTCTTTTCGTACCGGCTTTTCTTGTGTTCTGCTTTCTTATCATCCCGATGATAGTATCAATACTCCCGACATTCACGAGTCCTTCGGTAGGGCTTGGGGAATTACATTGAATTCTTCTCGGATGAGTTCACTCGGAATATATTCTACAGATCGCTGAGGCTGTCGCTGATTACAACAATAATCTGTGTTGTAATCGGTATGCCGGTGTCATACTGTATATCGCTGATGGGAGAGAGAAAGAAGAGAGTGCTGAACCCTCTTATTCGTTTGCCCCGCATGGGCATTGACTTGGTGGTGAAAGTCCACTGCGAGTACAGTTCGGAATAGGAAAATATTCATAATCGCTAGCCAAGAGCAAGGGCGTTGTCGTGAGGCAGGGTCTGAAGGAAGCTGGAGGCAAAATCGCGGGCCTACGGACAGAAACCGCATATAAGGCATGCATGATGGATGAGTCTGCGAATTAAGATAAAATCCGGAGCTGGGTCATGGATGTAAATACGGAGGCTATATGCGAGGAAGGTCAATGCTCTTAACGGGGGAGGTCTCACAGGCGCCAAGGCTGCAATACCGCCTATGACAGCGCAGTAACAACGAACTGTGAGAAGTCAGCCGAGGCCATAGTAGCCATGAGAGAGATGGCAAAGGGCCGAACAGATGAATCCTTTGAGTAAGGAGGAAGAGCTACAGCATCTGCGATAGATACCGCACAGCGGAGTAAGTCGGATGCTGGAAGAAGGAAATCAATGAAAGAATGGAACTTGAGAGAACCCAATACGGAATTATGCAGGAGGATGCTCTCGCCCCATAACCTTGAAGTAGCCGTTCAGAACGTAAAGCGAAACAAGGGCAGTGCTGGTGTCGATGGAATGGAGGTCAGCGAGATTGACGAGTACATGGAAGGCAACTGGGCACGGATTGAGGAACAGATACTCGCACGCAAGTACAAGCCAAAGCCGGTAAAGAGGGTCGAGATACCGAAGGACAATGGAGGCGTCAGACTACTCGGGGTGCCATGTGTGATAGACAGGGTGATCCAGCAGGCGATGGTACAGGTTCTGAGTCCGCTTTTCGAGCCGACGTTTTCAGAATACAGCTACGGCTTCCGGCCGGGGCGGAGTGCGGAGGATGCGGTGAGGAAGGCGCAGGAGTACATGGCAGAGGGATACAAACATGTAGTAGACCTCGACCTGTCAAAGTTCTTTGATACTGTGAACCATGACTACCTGATGAGTCAGGTTGACAGGACGCTTGAGGATAAGGACATCAGACGACTGATATATGTCTATCTCAAAAGCGGAGTAATGACCAGTGGATGCATGATGGAAACAGAGGAAGGGACACCGCAAGGAGGCCCCCTTTCACCGTTACTCAGCAACATCTATCTCACGCCCTATGACAAGGAGCTGGAGAAAAGAGGTCATAAATTCGTCAGGTACGCCGATGACTGCAACATCTTCACCAAGAGCAAGTACGCAAGCAGGAGAGTCAAGGACTCTGTAGTCCGCTCTCTTGAGGGCAGGATGAAGCTCAAGGTAAACATGGAAAAGACAGAGGCAAGAAGGGCCGTCGGCTCTTCATTTCTGGGATTCACATTCATCAGCGCCAGGTCCAGAGAAGGTCTCGGCCTGTGCAAGCCCAAGACGAAGAAGATTGAACAGTTCGATCAGAAGGTCAGGCAGATAACGAAACGCAACCGTGGAGTGTCTGCAGAGCAGATGATAAAGGAGCTCAACGCATACCTGAGGGGATGGTTGAACTACTATGCCCGTGGGAATTTCAAGAAGTGGCTGGCGCAGAAAGGGCAATGGATAAGGC
>JADIMF010000009.1 GCA_017694915.1 Candidatus Ornithospirochaeta stercoravium | reverse complement strand
AAAAGGCGGAATACGCATGTTCCGAAAACCGTGAGGATTGCTGGTGTCATTGAGTATCCTATACCTCTCAGCGCTGCACCCCCTATCTCATATGTATTCGAAAGGATGTTGAGCGAGAGTATCATCACCATCCTTATCGCGGCATAGCGGGCAACTTCTGCATCGGATGTGAAGATGGAGATGAAGAAATGGCGGCATAATATGAATGTCCAGCTCATCATTCCAGTAAGAACTATCGATGTGAGCATACAAAGGCGGAAAACCCGTTTACAACGCTCATAATTCCTTGCACCATAATTCTGGCTTGTGAAGGTAACGGCAGTCTGATTGAATGCCGCGATTATGAAATATGAGAAGTTCTCGTAATTCAGAGCTACCGCGGAACCTGCAACTGCCGAAGTGCCGAATCCATTGAGAACAGACTGTATGATGACATTCGAAAGGGAGAAAACCATGCTCTGAAGCCCGGCAGGAACTCCTATCTTGAGCATGCGGACAAGATCAGGTTTTGCTATCCTCAGCCTTCTCAGATCAAGATGTATCTCATTCTTCTCCTTCACAAGGAAGAGAATGACAAGCACTGCACTCACACCATTCGAAAGAACTGTCGCAATGGCAACACCGGCAACATCGAGATGAAACACGATGACGAGGAACATATTGAGAAGAGCATTCAACACTCCTGACACGCAGAGACATATAAGAGGCCGTTTTGTATCACCTATACTGCGGAGTACCGACGAGCCAAAGTTGTAGATCATCACGAATGGCATTCCGAGAAAATATATCCTGAGATATTCCTCGGCATAAGGAAGGACACTTTCAGGCGTATTCATGGCCCGCAGGACAGGACCCGAGATAGCAAGCCCTATCGCAAGGACGATGAAACCGCTGAGAATGGCGACGGCCATTGATGTGTGAACGGCACTTTCGATTTTTCCCTTATTACCTTCTCCGATATAGTTCGAGATGATGACATTAGCGCCAACCGAGACACCCACGAAGAGATTGATGATCAGATTAATGATCGGTCCATTGCTTCCGACAGCGGCAGTAGCCACTGCGGGGTCTGCTGCAAAGTGTCCGACAACCGCAACATCAACGGAATTGAAGAGCTGCTGAAGTATGCTGCTGAGAGCCAGCGGAATGGCAAAAAGAAGGAGTTTGTCGAAAAGCGATCCGGAGAGCATATCCATCGTCTGTCCGGATTTCTGGGAGTGTCTCATCTCGTACCTCGCGATGCATGATATGCCCGCATCTCAGGCAAATCAACAGAAATCTCTCAGTACATACTCCTGAGGATTCTGTGGACAAGCTTCTGAGGAAGGATTCTGGGAAGAATCATCAGCAGTGAATACTCAAATCCGATTGGTTTTCTTACTGGTGGATTCTTCTTTGAGGCTACCTTCAGTGCTGCGCGTGCAACTGTATCCGGATCCTTTCCATTCATCTCATCATGCTCCATTCTCGCAATTGCCTTCTCCGCTTTGCTTCTGTATGGGGAATCAGAGGGAATGAACTTCTTCCTCTTTGATGTAAAACCTGTTTTCGTATCACCAGGTTCGAGAAGAACAGTACGAAGCCCGAATCCACATGCTTCCATGTCCAATGATTCAGCATATGCTTCAAGCGCGTACTTTGAAGATGAGTAATGGCTCTGGAAAGGAATGGGCACACGACCTGCGATGCTTGAGA
The DNA here is from genome assembly GCA_017694915.1 of Candidatus Ornithospirochaeta stercoravium. GTDB lineage: Bacteria > Spirochaetota > Spirochaetia > Sphaerochaetales > Sphaerochaetaceae > Ornithospirochaeta > Ornithospirochaeta stercoravium. Next base: position 1,718 of record JADIMF010000009.1, on the reverse strand, counting down.
TGAAGATAACAAGAGAACGCTCATTTCTTCTCAGAAGCGGAAGAAACACATGATTCACAAGCATTGGACCGAAATAATTCACATCCATCTGCCTCCGTGCCTCTTCTATCGGCATATCCTCAGCGCTTCCCGCAATTCCGAAACCAGCAGCGTGGATTATAATCGAAAGCTCGTCTATCCTCTCTCGGAGCTCTCTGAGTGAGCTTTCATCTGTAACATCCGCTTTATATGAGATTATCTTCCCCTTCCCTATATCCTCAGTCTTCTCCTCGATTGAACGGCTCACCGCATATACAGTGTATCCGTTCTCTGCAAAAAGACGCGCTGTCACCTTTCCTATTCCACTGGATGCTCCAGTAACAAGCACATATGGCTTATAAATCATCTTCATGGGTATGAATATATCACTTCCGGGAGAGGAAAATCATCTTGCACACGATGTAACCTGAAAATATACTAGTAACGTATAAGGATAACAGAGTGAAGGAACGGACCTACATCGCAATCGATCTCAAATCATTCTATGCCTCTGTCGAATGCAGGGAACGTGGTCTGGATCCGCTGGACACCAATCTTGTAGTTGCAGATGAAAGCCGTTCAGATAAAACGATATGCCTTGCCGTCTCCCCATCGCTTAAATCCTATGGACTTCCTGGAAGATGCCGCCTTTTCGAGGCAAAGGAGAAAAGGAAAGAGATAAACAGGGAAAGAGAGAAGCATACCCCGCCCTTCGGCTTTGCCGGCAGATCATTTTCCGCTGGAAAGCTCTCAGCACATCCAGAGCTTGCTCTCGATTTTCTGATCGCGCCGCCGCAGATGGCAAAGTACATGCAGTACAGCGCGGATATATATAAGATTTACCTTTCTTTCGTCGCACCGGAAGATATACATGTCTATTCAATCGATGAGGTATTCATCGATGCCACTGAATATCTTCCGCTTTATAAACTCAATGCAGAAGAATTCGCACGCAGGATGATAAGAAAAGTATTCTCAGCCACAGGCATCACTGCAACTGCCGGAATAGGAACGAATCTCTATCTTGCGAAGATCGCCATGGATATCATGGCAAAGCATATAAAACCAGATGAGAATGGCGTGAGAATTGCATCGCTTGATGAGATGTCATACAGGGAAAAGCTCTGGTCCCACAAGCCAATCACCGATTTCTGGAGAGTCGGAAGAGGATACGGGAAGAAGCTCGAGGAGAACGGGCTCTATACAATGGGAGATGTGGCAAGGTGTTCCGAGGATAATGAGGAGCTTCTCTACAGACTGTTCGGAATCAACGCGGAACTGCTGATAGATCATGCATGGGGTGTGGAACCATGCACGATGAAGGCAATCAAGGAATACAAGCCGTCTTCAAACAGTATCGGATCGGGTCAGGTGCTTCAGTGTCCGTACACCGCAGAGAAAGCGAAGCTTGTCATCAAGGAGATGGCTGATATGCTTTCCCTCGATCTCGTTGCAAAGCATATGAAGACGAATCAGATTGTCCTATCAGTCGGATACGATGCGGAGAACATGAAGAATTACACAGGGGATGTGAAAAATGATTTCTATGGCCGTTCTGTTCCGAAGCATGCACATGGAAGCGAGAATCTCAGCAGCTATACATCATCATCCTCAGAGATAATCGCAGCAGCTTCGAGGCTTTTCGACAGAATCATAAACCCGGCGCTTCTCATAAGAAGAGCCTATCTTACAGCCTGCTC
>JADIMF010000087.1 GCA_017694915.1 Candidatus Ornithospirochaeta stercoravium | reverse complement strand
GCTTGATACCAACATCTGTATCTTTGCCATAAGAAACAGCAATGATAATGTCCTTAAGAAATTCCGTGAGCACCTGGAGGATGAACTATATATTTCATCTATAACACTTGCTGAACTGATGTATGGTGTCGAAAAAAGCAGGAAACCTGAACAGAACAGAAATGCACTTCTTCAATTCCTTACATTGATTGATATAAAGGAATTCTCAGAAAAAGCCGCTATAGAATATGGAAAGATACGCGCATTTCTTGAGAATCAAGGAACACCTATCGGACCGCTCGATACACTCATCGCTGCACATGCAGTATCAGAAAACATGATACTTGTAACACACAATACAAAAGAATTTCTGCGAATACCGGATCTTACAGTTGAGAACTGGACATTTGAATGAAAGCAGGGAGGCAATCTAGAAGATTGTCATTATACATTATCCAATCATCCTGCAGTATGATGCCATTGTCTCGGGATTAATCAATGTACCAGGCTCATTGTTATATGCTTCAAGATATGGATAACTCAGTCTTACCTTCTTCATGAGAGTCTTGGTTCCATATTCTCCGAAACGATTCCATATCGTTTCAAGGAAAGCTTCAAGAGAAGGAGGAAGATTCGATTCTCCCTCGAATGTTATTTCCCCTTTCATATTCCCGAATCGTCTGATGAGCTTATCTGAAACAGGCCCTACATCATATGCCTTGTAATCAGTATCAAGAAGGTGACGGCCAGTGAATGCAAAGAAATACTCAGAAGCGAAATAACAGAGGAATGTAAGCTTCCTCAGATCCATGCTGGATTTTGATAGAAACCAGTCAGCTGCATCATAGACAGACATCACTGCAGGTAGTTCTGGCCTGTTGCCACTATCATAACGACGCTTGAATGTATAAACCGAAACATCATGAGATAAAAGAACCGGGGAAGATTTCTCAAATCCATCTTCCCACGGATAATAACTCTTTTTCTCCACCCTGAATTCCAATGTCTTCCTTTTCATAGCCATATGATAGCTTAAGAAAGGACAATGTGCATCTTCTCTTTTATTTCCTTCAGGTTCGCGTTTCCGATAGCATTTGCCTTATCGGTACCGCTGTGGATGATATCCCTTACCTCATCGAGGTGGTTCTCATAGTAATGGCGTCTCTCCCTTATAGGAGCAAGGAGCTCATTCATTCTCTTCATGAGCATCTTCTTACATGCAACGCATCCGATTTCCGCGTTCTTGCACATCGAGCAGACATTCTCCACCTCTCCCGGGTTGAATGCCTTGTGATATGTATAGACAGTGCAGACATCAGGATTACCAGGAATCTTCACGGAGATTCTGTTGGTATCTGTTACAGCATTCCTTATCTTCTCGTTCAGGACTTCCTCGCTGTCAGAGAGATAAACAGCATTGCCAAGGCTCTTTCCCATCTTCGCGTTGCCATCAAGGCCAGGAAGGCGGGAAACGCTTGAAAGCTTGTAATTTGGCTCTGTTATCGTTGTTCCATAAAGATCGTTGAATTTTCTTACGATTTTCCTGGAAAGCTCGATGTGAGGTATCTGATCCTCTCCTACTGGTACAAGATCCGCGTTGCAGAATGTTATATCAGCAGTCTGTGATACAGGATAGCCAAGGAAGCCGTATGTAAGCTCTGAGTATCCGTAATTCTTCGCCTCTGTCTTGATCGTAGGATTATGTCTCAGCTGATTAACTGTAACAATCATCGAATAGAAGATCGTGAGTTCTGCTATAGCAGGAATCATTGACTGCTGGATGAATGTCACCTTCTCCGGATCGAGTCCTACCGAAAGGTTGTCCATCGCAACATCGTATATCGAGCTGTTGATAAGCTCCGGATTGGCAAAATGAGTAGTCAGAGCCTGAACATCCGCAAGAAGTATGAACTCCTCGTAATCATCCTGAAGCTCAACGCGCTGCAGAAGAGATCCCGCATAATGCCCCAGATGGAGCTTACCTGTTGTTCTATCGCCAGTGAGTATTCTTTTCTTCATAGAATCATTCCTTGTGAGGGCAGCCTGAACAGCCGGATTTATGATCGGTGCAGTAATACCCCGATCCATGATAAACCACCTCCGGTGCGCCTGAGAATACTCTCTCGGCTTCTCCATTGCATTTAGGGCATGTATCATGATCTGCGTCGTCAGCAAATCCCTTAATCACTTCATAATCATTTCCGCACTTAGTGCATCTATATTCATATAGCGGCATAACCAATACTCCCGGAGATGACGTTCTCCAAAACTTCCTTATCGAGGGAATAGCCAGAGACTGAAACAACGCTTCCCTCATATGTGAAGATACCCGAAAGCGCTTTAACGTCAAGGCGCTCTCCTTTTCTTCTTATATCCTGAACAAGCATGTTCCTTAAGAGCATCTGCATCGCTCTGGCACTGTCCTCGCTATCCATGATGATTCTTCCTGAAAGTGAGAAATCCTCGCCGTTCTCATCGATTGTGAGAAGCACGTTCCTGATTTTCGCGAGTGTCTCATCGGGAATTCCAAGCCCGAAAGATGAATCAGGCTCGGAAATGTAAACACCAGCAAGAGCTGATTGCATTGCCAATGCATCGGAACGAGGAATATTCCCTATAGGAGATACGAAGATTGAATCATACTCAGATTCGTAATCACCGGTTGTGAAGAGCACAATCCCCTCGCCTACGCTTCCTGCAGATATGCTCATATGTTCAGAGCGGTAATAGCGGGGATTCTCGTCCTTTGCCCTATGGAACAAAGGAGACCAGATAAGCACTGTACCGACTTCCGTCGAAGAAAGTTTCCCCTGAGCTATTCCGGTGACAGAATCATCAGACAATACAAGCGAAAGCCTGTTTACACGGTTCTCAAGCTCCCCTGATGGAATGAAGGATGAAAGAGAAGACTCCTTCATCCTTTCCGTGTCGATTGTAACTACGGTATCCCCTTCTTTCCCAAGCCTCTGGAGAATATCATCACGGTCTGCATCAAAATAGACACAGGACGTGATGAATATGAGGATGAGAAGAATGGGGATAAAACGTCTCATCAGGCTTTTACGACCTTTATGTAGGCTTTCTCCTCGCCAGCTTCTGTTTCCTTTCCATCGTTCTCGGCGAAAACGAGAGTATCAGCAAGAGTCTCCTGCTTGATGTAGTCACCGAATGCATCGACGGATTTCTTCACAACCTCAGAACCGAAGATCGTGAGGTTGATATGATCTGCAACCTCAAGTCCTGTGTCCTTTCTCTCTGTCTGAACGGAACGGACGAGATCGCGAGCGATTCCCTCAAGAAGAAGGCTCTCGGTAATCTCTGTATCATAACCTACAGTGATATTACCCTCGTTGAGGACCTTCACATGCTCCTTCTCCGCACGCTGTACTACAAGATCGCCTTCGGAAAGAGCAATCTCGCCAGCGGAATACTTCACGGTAAGAGCTTTGCCATCGAGAATGGAGGCAATCTCATCGGAGGAAAGCTTCTGTATCTCTGCAGCGACTTCCTTCATGTTCTTTCCAAGCTTTGAACCGAGAACCTTGAAGTTGGCCTTCGCGGAATAGGATACGAGTGCGCTCTCATCTCCGCTTATCGAAACATTCTTTACATTCAGCTCCTCGCTGATGATATCGCTGTTGTCAGCAAGGATCTTTCTCTCCTCATCGCTTCTGTCAACGATGAAGAACTCCGAAAGAGGCTGCCTGATCTTCAGGTTGGATGATGAGCGGAGAGCTCTTCCCATTGCGATTGTCTTCGTCGTAAGGGACATCTCCCTCTCAAGCTTCTCATCTCTCTCGCCCTCTGTATAAACAGGATAATCCTCGAGATGGACTGACTCCGGCATCTTGTCGGTGCGGAGATTCTGATAGATCTCATCAGTGATGAACGGAATCATCGGAGCTGCGATCTTCGAGAATGTGAGAAGGACTCTATAAAGAGTGTCATATGCTTCCTTCTTGTCTCCATCATTCTCAGACTTCCAGAATCTGCGTCTTGATCTTCTGATGTACCAGTTGTTCAGATCATCGATGAATACAACAAGCGCAGAGCATGCGTTATCCACCTGATATGTATCAAGCGCATCTGAAACATCCTTTATAAGCTTGTTGAGATCAGAGATGATCCATCTGTCCAGAGGATTGGAAAGCTTCTCATAAGGAGTCTCTGATGGCTCATAACCATCGATGTTCGCATATGTTACGAAGAATGAGTATGCATTCCAGAGAGGAATGATGAGACTCTTCAGGACATCTTTCACGATTTCATCGGAGAACTTCAGGTCATCAGCTCTTACAAGCGGAGAATCGATGAGTGCGAAACGGAGAGCATCCGCACCATACTTGTTGATGATTTCCATCGGGTCGGTGTAGTTGCGCTCACTCTTGCTCATCTTTCTGCCATCTGCAGCGAGAACGATTCCAGAGACGATACAATTCATGAATGCAGGCTTTCCGAAGAGAGCTGCTGCGAGGATTGTAAGGGAATAGAACCATCCGCGGGTCTGGTCGAGACCTTCGTTGATGAAATCCGCAGGGAATATCTTCTCGAATCTCTCCTTGTTATCGAACGGATAATGCTCCTGAGCATATGGCATCGAACCTGATTCGAACCAGCAGTCAAGAACATCTGGAATACGTCTCATCGTGCCCTTTCCATCTGGGGATGGCCATGTAAGCTCATCGACATACTGCTTGTGAAGATCCTCGACCTTCTTTCCACACTTTGCCTCAAGCTCCTCAACAGATCCGATTACCTCGATATAATCAGAGCCGTCGCACTTCCATACAGGAATAGGATTGCCCCAGAACCTATTGCGGCTTATAGCCCAGTCACGTGCACCCTCAAGCCACTTTCCGAAACGTCCGTGCTTGATATGATCAGGAACCCATCTGATTTCCTCGTTGCAGTCAAGCATAGTCTGCTTAATCTTCTGGATATCGACGAACCAGCAGCTCATTGCCCTGTAGATCAGAGGCATCTTCGTTCTGTAGCAGAATGGATATGAGTGGAGGTAATTCTCTCTCTTAACGAGCTTGCCATGTGCCTTGAGCCACTCAATAACGCCTTTATCAGCATCTTTTACGAAGAGTCCCTTGAAATCTGGAACCTCATCTGTAAAGCGGCATTCTGCATCGATCGGGCATACAACAGGAATACCTGTTCCCTTGAGTACATTGTAGTCATCCTCACCGAAGCCAGGAGCGGTATGAACTATACCACAGCCATCTTCCGTAGTGACATAATCACCGCAGACAACGATGAACGCACCCTGCTTCTTCAGATCTGCAAAGTATGGGAAGAGTGGCTCATATGTCCTGCCCTTGAGATCGGAGCCCTTCACTCTTGCAACAATCTCATAGCCCTTTCCATCCTTGTAGTACTTATGGAGAAGCTTCTCAGCAAGGTAATAATAATCGCCGGAATCGGTATCCTTCACCTTCACGTAGTCGATATCAGGACCGACAGCAAGAGCGAGGTTTGAAGGAAGCGTCCATGGTGTTGTGGTCCATGCGAGGAAATAAGTATTCTCCTCGCCATCCGCCTTGAAACGGATTGTGACTGCAGGATCTGTTACATCCTTGTATCCGCCAAGCGATACCTCCATATTCGAAAGAGGAGAAGCAAGAAGCGGTGAATACGGAAGGATGTTATAGCCTTCGTAGATAAGGCCCTTGTCATAAAGAGTCTTGAACACCCACCATACGGACTCCATGTAAGACTTGTCCATCGTGCGATAGCCATGGTCGAAATCAACCCATCTGCCCATGCGTGTGATGGTATGCTTCCATTCTTCTGTATATCTTAATACGATTGAGCGGCATGCATCGTTGAACTTTGCAACGCCGTAATTCATTACATTGAAATAACCTTTGATACCGAGGGTCTTCTCAACTTCTGCCTCAACAGGAAGTCCATGGCAATCCCAGCCGAATCTTCTGATTACCCTCTTACCCTTCATCGCCTGATAGCGAGGGAAAACATCCTTGATCGTTCCCGGAACGAAATGACCGAAATGCGGAAGGCCGGTTGCGAACGGAGGTCCGTCATAGAACACATATTCGTTATCAGCAGGACGCTGCTGAATGGACTTATTGCAGATATCATTCTCTTCCCAGAATTTAAGAATCGACTCTTCCATCTTAGGAAAGTCGACTTTGCTGTTAACAGGCTTGAACATCTTTTCAGACTCCTACCTGCCTAATATACCGAAAAGAAGGGTTTTCCTTCAATAAGCTGATGGAAGGAAGTCCCCATACCATATGCATTAGATTATTCCATTATCTTCTGCTATCCTGCATTCATGCGGATGAAGATCGATCGCGAGATAAAAGACCTGAGCTCGATATTCAGGGAAAATGGCTTCTCATTGTATCTCGTAGGGGGTGCTGTCAGGGATTTCCTTCTGGGAAAGGAAAACAATGACTATGACTTCACAACCGATGCTGAGCCCTTGGATGTCAAGAAGATGTTCAGGAGGACAATCGATACAGGCATAAAGCACGGTACCGTAACCGTTCTATTCAGAGGAAATCAGTATGAGATCACGACATTCAGGACCGAGGGCGATTACAAGGACTCAAGGCATCCCGATGAAGTGAGATTCGTGAAGTCACTTGAAGAGGATCTTTCTCGACGTGATTTCACGATCAACGCATTCGCAGCCTCCCTTCCAGATGGAGAGATAATCGATCTACATGATGGCAGGAAAGATCTTAAAAAGCATGTCATCAGAGCAATCGGAGATCCTGAGAAGAGATTCTCAGAGGATGCGCTACGCATGATGAGGGCCTGCCGTTTCTCTTCCCAGCTCGATTTCGATATCGAGGAGAATACGCTTAAGGCGATGACTGATCATGCTCACTCAATCTCTGCTGTTTCGGAGGAGAGAATCAAGGAGGAACTGTGGAGACTCATTGACGGCGAGAACCCTATAAAAGGCCTTGAAGCAATGAGGAGGACGGGAATCATGGATGAAATACTTCCCGAGCTTTCCGCCACATACGGTTTTGAACAGGGGGGTATGCATCAGGAATCGCTTTATGAGCATCTCCTTCTCTCGCTTGAATCAGCGCGTAAGCACCAATATCCGCTTACTGTGAAGCTTGCCGCTCTTTTCCATGATATAGGAAAGACGGAAACAAGGGAAAAAGGCGAAGACAGGGAATACACATTCTACAGCCATGATGCGGCTTCTGCAAAGATGACAGACAAGATATTCAGACGCCTGAAGACCTCAAACGAGGAAAGGGAAAACGTCGTCCATCTCATAAAGAACCACATGTTCTCATATACCCCGGACTGGACAGATAGCGCTGTCAGACGCTTCATAACCCGTATCGGGATAGAGAACATCAACAATCTCTTCTTCCTCAGAGTCTGCGACGCGGAGGCCACAATCGGGCATAGATTCTCCCCTGACAACCTTCTTGCATTCTCCGAGCGCATAAACAATGAACTCGAGAAGAACAATGCACTCACGATGAAGGACATTAAAATCAACGGCAGAAGGCTTACCGAACTGGGAATAAAACCGGGACCTATGATGGGGGAAATATTAAAAGAGCTCCTTGACGAGGTCATAGAAGCTCCTTCGCTCAATAATGAAGAATATCTTGAAAAAGAGGCCCTCAGGCTTTCTCGATGCCTAGAGCAATAAGCGCCATACGTGCAGCGGCCTGTTCTGCGCTCTTCTTGTTCCTGCCTTCTCCAGGTCCGAAAGTCTTCGTACCAAGTTCCACATTAACGGAGAATATCTGGTCATGATCCGGGCCTGTCTGTCCGACCAGGATATATCTTGGAACCTTTCCCCTTCTCTTCTGAAGGTATTCCTGAAGCTCAGTCTTGTAATCCTTGTAACTGAGTCTGTTTGCCAGCATCTTCTCAATCTGCTGAGGGATGAACGAGAGAACGAATTTCCTTGCGCTCTCAATGCCCTGATCGAGATAGAGAGATGCAATGACCGCTTCCATGGCATCTGCAAGGATTGCCTTCTTCATCATTCCATTCTGGCTTTTCTCCCCCCTTCCGACGAGTATATATCTGTCGAAATGAAGGGAAAGAGCTACCTCTGAAAGACTCTCCTCGGAAACAACAACCGATTTGATCTTTGAGAATTCGCCCTCATGGAACCATGTGAATGATGAGAAAAGATACTCAGCTGTCACCATTCCCAGGACACTGTCTCCCAGGAACTCAAGCCTTTCATTGTTATCCACCTTGCCCTTGCATTCATTAGCGTACGATGTATGAGTGAATGCAAGATTGAGAAGGCGGTAATCATCGAACGAAAGCCCAAGGCTCTCCGTGAAAGAAAAAAGCTCCCTTTTGCGTTCTTCAGTTAACGCGGGAGCCTTCTCAAGATACGAAAGCAATTACTTCAGCTCTCCTGCAAGGAAGCGGACTGCATCTCCGACTGTCTCGAACTCATTAGCCATATCGTCGGAAATCGTAATACCAGTCTCTTCCTCGATAGCGTAGACGAGCTCGTATGTATCAAGGCTGTCTGCTCCGAGATCCTTTCTGAAGTTAGCGTCCATCGTTACCTTGTCCGGATCGATGCCAAGCTTCTCTACTACAAGTGCTTTTACCTTTGTAAATACTTCCTGTTCAGTCATTTGCTTACTCCTCGTCCTTTACAACAACAGGCTTGCCTGCATAATAGCCGCACTTCGGGCATACACGATGAGAAGGAATCAGGTTACCGCATGTCTGGCACTGTGACAGATTCGGTGCTGAAAGCTTCATATTGGCAGCCTTTCTTGATGCTGCTTTTGATTTCGAAGTCTTATACTTAGGAGTTGCCATTTCTTACCTCACAAATATGTATCGTTACCGATTGGTGAATGTTAACAGAACAAGGGGTACCAGTCAATAACAATCGCCACAAGACTTTATGACAGAGAAGGGCTTTCCGTCAAGTATCCATGAAAGATGATATAATCATACACATGAATACTTTTGATGAAACTGAGATTAACAGCAGCGCGTGGGACTGGGAAGCAGATAACCACAGCGCTTGGGCACGCGTTATCTCAGAAGATATGATAGAGGACGCGAAAGCGGGGCATCCCGCACTGCGCATCACGATAGATAAGCCGATCCCAGAATCATGGATAGATTCCCTGAGAGGAAAGCATGTCCTCTCACTCGGAGGCGGAGGAGGTCAGCAGACCCCTCTTCTTGCAGCATTCGGATGCGACACGGAATGCGCTGATATAAGCGCGAGGATGCTTGAGCGCGATATGGAAGCTCTTGAGCGATACTCTCTATCGGCCAGGCTCCATCAGATAAGCATGACGGATCTTTCCGTTTTCCCTGCTGAATCATTCGATGCAATCATATCACCGGTCTCGATGAACTTCGTGAAGGATATCGGGAAGGTATTCTCTGAGTGCTCAAGGATAATGAGGAAAGGCGGAAGCTTCATATTCGGTATCGCGAATCCCGCGCTCTATCTTTT
>JADIMF010000086.1 GCA_017694915.1 Candidatus Ornithospirochaeta stercoravium | reverse complement strand
TGTGGTATAAAAAGTGGTATAAACCTTGAAGTGTTGATTTCATGTATTTTTCATATTCACTGATGGTATTTTCTGGCTTTGTTCTGAAAAGTATGGAAAAATTCAGTTATGAAGCATATTGCCTTTCTTCTTGCGCTATTATTGCCATTTTCCATATCAGCCGCTTCATACAGTGACATCATGAATGTGGCTGAAGAGATGAGCATAGAGGAGAAGAATGCTGCAATCAGCTATGAGTCATCGCTTCTGTCTGCGTCGCTGTTAGACAAGGAAGATGAAATGGGATACTCAGTTTCTCTCAGAGCTGAACCCTTCCAGTATGATGATGCCATTTCAATAACAGCGCTCGATGCTTCATTCATCTTTCCCGATGAGGATACTGAGATTTCAGCATCGATTCCATTCGATGTGAAATACAGTGGAAAAGGCGCTCTTCTGCATCCTTCGCTTTCCCTTTCACATCGCTTTGATTGGGCACATGACGATAAGAGATTATCAAGTCTGGAAGCTGAATATGCCAGATTTGCAGCGCAGGAGAATTATGACAGGGCAATCTCCTCATTTCGGAAGAACATGATATCCCTTATGATTGCGCTTTTAGAGAATGAAAGGGATATGAAGGAAGCTGAGGAAACGCTCTCTGATCTTAAGAAGGATTTCTCGGATTCTGTTTACCTGAGGACTGTCACGGAAGGAACGGTTCTTTATAAAGAGCTTGAGCTCCTTATTAGCAGGGCGGAAGGAAGCTTATCCGCACTTAAAGAAGAGCGGGAATATCTTGAATGGCGCTATACTTCCTATACTGGCCTTGAGTGGGATGGCGTTGATGATATTCCAGATGCTGTTTTTCCTTCGCTTGAAGGAGAATCTCCTTCTGTGAAAGAAGCATATTATGAGATGGAGATTGCAAGCGAAGAGTACCTTGTTGAGAAGTCGAGAATCAAGCCTCTGAATCTCACGCTCGGAGGAGATGTTTCATCCACTGTCGGAATCGGTGAGCTGGTTTCCTCCTCGGCTGAGGAGAATCTCAAAGCTGGTCTTTCCCTTGCGCTTAATACCGATGAATGGAATGTCGAAGTATCGGGTGGTGGCAGCTGGGGCAGGAATTACAGCTTCACTCCCTCGTTATCGATCGGAGCCGTGTGGTCGAGAAACACGGAGAAGGACAGCGACACTGTCACGCTGAAACGGCTGATGAATGATGCCCTTTCCGCTTCCAATGATTACCAGAAGGCTTTAATAGATGACTATGATGAGAAAGAAGCGCTTATGTCATCGATTCTTTCATGGAAGAGAAGCTATGCGGATGCTGAAGATGAATGCGCATACAGACGTGCGATGCTTGAGTATCAGGAGGAGCTGTATAAGAGAGGGCTCGGCACAGAGGAGGATCTTTCCGATGCTTCTCTTGAAGCGGAAGCTGCTGAATATGATCTGAAGATTGCGAAGCTAAACGGGCTTTCGCTTATGCTTGATGCGCTGGAGTATGTATGAGGAAAAGATCTGTTGTTATTCTGCTTATCATAATTGTTCTGGTAATAGGAGGCGTTCTGGCTTTCTATTTCTTCGGAGGAAGGAAAGCAGAAGCTCTTCCTGCAACTCCTCAGATGCGCACGACTACGGCAGAAGAACGCACATATACTAGGGTTATCGACATTTCAGGATATGTTGAACCATATGATGAGGAGGAGCTCAAATTCAGATCGACAGGTGCTGTCACTGGTGTCTATGTCGATGAAGGCGATTCTGTGAGGAAGGGAGACCTGCTTGCTTCGATAGACAATACAAAGCAGACGGCATCGCTTCAGCAGATACGCAACGAGATTGAGCAGGCAGAACTCAGTGGTTCACAGCGTGAGCTTGAACTTCTGAGGCTTCAGGAGATCAGCGCAGAAGCGGATCTTGAATACACAAGCCTCAGGGCAACATTCGACGGGGAAGTGGCTTCTGTCGATGTATCCGTTGAGGATTACTTCGAAGCAGGTGATTCTGTAATGACGATTGTCGACAGATCAAAGCTCAAGGCAACTGTTGAGATTGATGAGATAGACATGCCGTATGTCTATGAGGGGCAGAAGGCTTTTCTTGTATTTGAAGCATATCCTCAGATGACTGTAGAAGCTGTTGTTGATTATATTCCGATGCTGGGCCGTTACACAGATCAGGGAATCGGTGTTGTTGATGCGGAGCTCCTGATTGAAAATCCTCCAGAAGGGATAATCCCCGGCTTTACTTTCGAGGGAACGCTTGAAGCTGAATCGGAGACTACGATGCTTCTCATCCCGTACTCTGCTGTGGAAAGAGGCTGGGGAGGTTCAAGGAGTGTCACTGTTCTAGAGGATGATGGCAGTACACGGCGTGTGGATGTGAGAATTGAGTATCTTGGCGAAGGCCTTGCTGAGGTTCTTGAAGGTGATATAAAGCCTGGCGATAAAATCGTTATGCGGAGTAGAAATTGAAGAAAGTAATAGAGCTTGAGAATGTGACAAGACTTTATAGGATGGGAGATGAGAGTGTATATGCTCTTCGTGATGTCTCTCTTTTTGTTGCAGAAGGCTCGTTTACTTCGATAATGGGTCCATCCGGGTCAGGAAAATCCACGATAATGTCTATCATCGGCTGTCTTGATGTCCCGACATCTGGCCGCGTTCTCATTGATGGAGAGGATACCTCCGGCATGAATGAGAATCAGCTCGCATATGTAAGGAACAGGAAGATAGGATTCGTGTTCCAGCATTTCTCGCTGCTTCCGAAGCTTTCTGCACTTGAGAACGTCGAGGTTCCGCTTCTTTATGCTGGTGTCAATCCACGAGAACGGAGAAAAAGAGCAGAGGCAATGCTCGAGAGAGTCGGGCTTTCGGACAGAATGAAGCATCGTCCGAATGAGCTTTCGGGAGGACAGAAACAGAGAGTCGCCATAGCTCGCGCCCTTATAAACAATCCAGCGATGATTCTTGCGGATGAACCTACAGGAGCCCTCGATTCATCAACTGGTCATGAGGTCATGGATCTCTTTCATAGTCTCAACGAGGAAGGCAGTACGATTGTATTCGTTACACATGACAGATCTCTTGCGTCTGAATGTTCGCGTATCATCTCCATACGAGATGGGAGGATAGAGGATGATGGTTTCTGAGAACATAAGAATGGCACTCAGGTCGATGGCCTCAAGCAAGATGAGGACATTCCTCTCCCTTCTCGGCATAGTCATAGGTGTGGCATCTGTCGTGGCGATCATGAATCTCGGAAGAAGTGCTGCCGTCTCCATGAGTGCGTCTTTCGATGCTGGAGGACTGAATACGATAACCATCCGTCCTCGTGGAAACGCAAGAGAGACAATGGTTTTCACCGAAGATTTCTCATATACACTGCAGAATGAAATAGAGGGAATCGCGGAGGTCTTGCCGCTTGTTTCGTCATCAGCCATCGTGAGATACAGAGGGGAGATAGCAGAAGGTGTTGGTGTGCAGGGAGTCACATCGGATTACTTTGCCTCAAACAGCCTTGAGGTTGAGGATGGAAGATTCTTCACTGCCATGGATAATCTCTCGCGTCGTCAGGTTGCCGTAATCGGGTCCGAGCTCGCTTCCGATCTTTTCCCCGCTGGCAATGCTGTCGGTAGCTATATATCCGTGATGCGCAATCAGGCTAGGAGCTTTGAAGTCGTTGGTGTGCTTGCTGAGCACGATACCTCACAGGGCTCTTCGTTTGATGATGTTCTCTTCATGCCTTATAACACATACACGGAAAGATTCCGGCGAACAGATCAGGTGGGAACATATAATATAAAGACTGAAGACGGGTACGATGCCGTCGCTATTGCTGATAATATCGAGAATTATCTTGATACGCTCATTGGAAGCGATTATTACCGTCTGTTCAGCCCAGCGACAATGAAAGCCATGTCCGATGAGATTACAGGAACATTCACGACATTCCTTGCGGCCATAGCCGCTATATCACTTGCTGTCGGCGGAATAGGGATAATGAACATAATGCTTGTTTCAGTTTCGGAAAGAACAGGGGAGATCGGCATCAGAAAAGCGCTCGGAGCTGCCCCTTCCGTGATAAGAATGCAGTTTCTTTCGGAATCCGTTGTAGTATCTGCATCCGGCGGCCTTCTAGGCCTCGTGCTCGGATGTGTCATAAGCGTAATCGGTGCACATATTTCCGGTTGGGTTCCTTCTCTGTCATTAGGAGCGATTACTGTCGCCGTCGCGTTCCCGATTTTCATAGGAATCTTCTTCGGCTGGTATCCTGCGGCGAAGGCTGCGAGGCTTCAGCCTATGGAAGCATTGCAGAGAGATTGATGGAGACAGAGAGAATCGAACTCTCTTAGCCTGGCTTCCGTTCAGGACCTGACCGGCTCCGGAACCTTCCGTTGCCCCCGTTCTTTCATAGTGAACGGAAATCAGAGAAATAGCAATCGTATATGCAATGTAGTGAGTATTATAGTTATCTTATAGGTAATCATATTGTTTTAATATATGAATAATATTTATTTACATTATAAATGCGATGATTTATATCCTGATGTTTCATCGGAATGCGTAATGTCTGTATATGTGGTAAAATCGATGGAAAAGAAACAGGGGGCTTTCATGTCATTGCATATATCTGATTACGATACAGGGATTGCTGAATACAGAATTGAAAGAATTGAGGATGGATTCACGAAAGAAGAGCTTCTTCATATCGATGATATCCCTGAAAGCATTATGCGGTGTTATCTCGATTACCGCAGAGACTGTAATTTTATCACTTGTTAATGTACGATGTGGGCATGAGAAAATCGATAATCACAGTAGTAGGTAAAGACCGTGTCGGCATAATCGCCGGAGTCTGCTCGTATCTTGCTGCAAGCAACGTGAATATTCTTGATATAAGCCAGACAATCGTTGATGGCTTTTTCAATATGATGATGATCTGCGATGCAAACAGTGCAAACAAGGAATTCCTTACTTTATCAGAGGAACTGGAGACACTTGGAGAGAAGCTTGGCTGTATCATCAAGCTTCAGAGAGAAGAAATCTTCGACAGCATGCAGAGGATCTGACAATGATTAATATCAATGAAGTCACCGAAACCAATCAGATGATCGAGAAGGAGAATCTCGATGTGCGTACGATTACTCTCGGCATATCGCTCCTCGATTGCATCTCATCTGATCTTGGAACACTGAGAAAGAATATCTATGACCGCATAACAAAAGCGGCGGAGAATCTTGTAAAGACCGGTAATGAGATAGAGAGGGAATATGCGATTCCTATCGTTAATAAGCGTATTTCCGTAACCCCCATAGGAATCGTTGGTGCATCTGCCTGCCATTCTCCTGCGGATTTCGCTCTTATCGCGGAGACTCTTGATAAAGCTGCCCATGAAGTCGGAGTGAATTTCATAGGAGGATATTCCGCTCTCTGTGCAAAGGGAATGACAAAGGCGGAGAGTCTCCTCATTGATTCGATTCCCGAGGCTCTATATTCGACATCGCGTGTCTGCTCATCCGTTGCCCTCGCTTCTACAAAGACTGGTATCAACATGGATGCCGTCGCGAAAATGGGAGAGATAATCAAGCTCACTGCGGAGAAGACGAAAGATTCCGATTCCCTTGGATGCGCGAAGCTCGTCGTGTTCTGCAATGCGCCCGATGATAATCCGTTCATGGCTGGTGCTTTTCATGGAGTGACAGAGGCAGATGCTGTAATAAATGTCGGTGTCAGCGGACCTGGTGTGATAAAGCATGCGCTTGAAGGCGTGAAAGGCGAGGACTTCGAGGTTCTTGCAGAGACTGTTAAACGCACTGCATTCAAGATAACAAGACTGGGACAGCTTGTTGCAAAGGAAGCTTCAAAGAGACTCGGAATACCGTTCGGTATCGTTGATCTCTCGCTTGCTCCTACACCGGCAATCGGTGACAGTATCTCCGATATCCTCGAGCTGATGGGACTTGAGAGAACAGGTGCTCCTGGAACTACGGCAGCCCTTGCTCTTCTTAACGATCAGGTGAAGAAGGGCGGACTCATGGCATCAAGCTATGTAGGAGGCCTGAGCGGTTCATTCATCCCAGTCTCGGAAGATCAGGGAATGATTAATGCTGTGAATGCCGGGGCGCTCACTCTTGAGAAACTTGAAGCGATGACATGCATCTGTTCCGTCGGCCTTGATATGATTGCAATCCCAGGTAAGACAAGCCCATCCACGATTTCAGGAATCATCGCAGATGAGATGGCTATAGGCATGGTCAACCAGAAGACGACAGCTGTCCGTATCATACCGGTAATCGGAAAGGATGTAGGAGAGGAGGCTGTTTTCGGAGGTCTTCTGGGTATGGCTCCTATAATGAAGGTTAACGAGTTCTCCTGTGCGCCATTCATTGCGCGTGGTGGTCGTATTCCTGCACCTGTGCACGGATTCAGGAACTGAGGCGTAAAATGAAAAGCATCCGCCGTGATTACCCGAGGCCACAGCTTATGAGAAGCGAATGGACCAATCTTTCCGGTCTCTGGGATTTTGCATTCGATGATGAGAATATCGGAGTAAGGAAATCCTGGTTCAAGGGATTCTCTTCAGATATCAAAATAAATGTTCCTTTTGCTTATCAGACGAAGATGAGCGAAATAGGGGACACGTCCTATCATCCGTATGTATGGTATTCAAGAGTAATTGAGCCTGACTGGGATGAGCTACGGACAAAGAGGATGATCCTCATCTTCGAAGGCTCTGATTTCATTACCGATGTATGGGTGAATGGAATACATCAGGGGACGCATAAAGGCGGGTATGCACGTTTCTCCTTTGATATCACCGAAAGTCTTTCGAGGGAAAAGGACAACATCATAGTAGTCAGAGCCGAGGATAAGAAGGATCCTTCTGTTCCTAGAGGCAAGCAGAGATGGGAGAAGGACAGCTATGGCTGCTGGTATGTTGAGACTACCGGTATATGGAAGACTGTATGGTGCGAATATGTTCCTTCACTTTACATATCGTCTTTGAAGCTTACTCCGGATCTTGAGGAATCTGAGCTTGTAGCTGAAATCACATTCGGCGGAGACGTTGAGCATGGAGGAAGAATAGGTGCCGACGTTTCATTCGGAGATGAGAAGATATCCTCTATAGCGACAGAAGTGAAAGGCGGTTCTCTCCGTATCGTATTCCCGATGACTGACTACAGAAGCTATGAATGGGGCGTGCATACATGGCATCCAGAGCATCCTGAGCTGTATGACCTGTCATTCGTGGTACAAGGCGAAGATGGTGAATACGATGAGGTTTCCTCCTATGCGGCAATGCGTGAGATCCGTATCGATAAAGGAAGGATCCTTCTCAATGGAGAGCCTATCTATCAGCGCCTTATACTCGATCAGGGATACTGGCCTGAATCTGGCCTTACTCCACCTTCTGTGGATGCTCTTGAGGAAGATATCGATAAGATACTTCAGCTCGGATACAACGGACTCCGGAAGCATCAGAAGATAGAAGATGAGAGATTCCTTTATCTCTGTGATTTGAAAGGCGTTCTTGTGTGGTCGGAGATGGCCTCTGCCTATGAATTCTCAGATGAGGCTGTAAATGAATTCACATCGGAGTGGATGGAAATCGTAAGACAGAATTATAGCCACCCATGTATCATCACATGGACACCATTCAATGAGTCCTGGGGTATAAAGCATGTCCTGACGAGAAAAAGAGAGCAAGCTTTCACAGAGGCTATCTACCACCTTACGAAAGCGTTCGATTCGATGCGGCCTGTGATCGTGAATGATGGCTGGGAACACACTATCTCTGACATCATCACCCTCCATGACTATGAAGAGGATGGTGAGGTCTTCCTTGAGCGCTATCTCGATTATATCGATGAGATTCTCAAAGGGGAGATGGAGCACAACTGTGCCAGAAAGGCTTTTGCAGATGGATACAGCTATCATGGACAGCCAATCATCATAAGCGAGTTCGGTGGTATTGCTTTCTCTGATAAAGGTGAGGGCTGGGGCTATGGTGATAAAGTCTCAAGTGAGGATGATTTCATCAGGCGTTTTGATAGTATCACCTCAGCTATAAAGGAACTTCCATATGCTCAGGGATACTGTTATACACAGGTTACTGATGTTGAGCAGGAGATAAACGGCCTCATGACACCGGAGCGGAAATTCAAGGTCGATCCTGATAAAATCCGTGAAATAAACAAGCGTCGCGGCAAATGCATAATCCGCGAACGATGGTAATGCTTTACGCAGGGCAGGACTTCGGTCCTGCTTTTTGAAGTCGGCATTGCATCATGGCTTTATGGCTTTCATCCTGAGTCTCACATAATCTGAATACCACGTACCGTTTTTAAAGAGATCGTTCCTGAGATTCTCCGCAGTTTCATTGATGATTTCATTTTCTGTCTCTTTATCAACATCTTTGAAAGGCGTACGTATGAACATTCTGATCCAGTCGTTCATCCCTTCATCTCCATTAAGAGCAGTGGGACGGTCAAAGAGGATTGCATATGTGACAAGCATGCCTTCCTTTTCAATCATCGCAGCATATTCACCTATGGTTGGAAAGTAGAATGGTATTCTGTATTTAAGGCCACGTCTGTTGAATGCTTTGCTGAGTTCCCTGTGGATGAGCATATTATTGCCATAGCCACCCATCTCGAATACCAGCTGTCCGCCCTTTACAAGGGATGCATGGATAGAGTGGAGCATATTGGATTGCTTATCCTTATCAATCCAGTGGAATACGGCATTGGAGAAAATGACATCAACGGGTTTGTTTACCTCGAATGATATTGCGTCTGCTTCGATGAAGTTTATATCGGGAAAATCTCTTCTTGCAATTGCAAGCTGTTCAGGTGATGAATCGATTCCGATTACATCAAGCCCCATATCCCTGAGTTTCCCCGAAAGTACACCATTGCCGCAGCCGAGATCTATCGCTGTTTTTGCATTGTCGGTATCGATGAGTTCCAGAACTCCATTTCCGTATTGATGGACAAAAGAGAAGTCCTTTGCGTACTTATCTGCATTCCAGATGATATTCATGTGAAGGATTGTATGCAGTAAGCAGTATTTCGTCCATTTCCAGGATTGCGTACGTTCTCTTTCCTCTGGACGAATCAGAATTCAGCATATGAGAAACGCAGGACCGCAACCCTGCGTTTAATGAGAAAATGTGGTTTCTTTTCAGAATTCAGAAAGCGCTTTCCTCACGTCTTCTCCGTGAGTTGCGGTATTCACTTTCTTGAAGACTTTGAGGACCTTTCCATCTTTGCCGATTATGTAGGTCGTCCTGATTACTCCTACAGTCTTCTTTCCATACATCATCTTCTCGCCATATGCTCCATACATTTCCATCACCTTATGTTCCGGATCGGAGAGAAGATGGAATGGAAGTGAGAACTTATCTATGAAATTTCTGTGGGACTCCGCTTTGTCAGGGCTTATTCCGATGACTGTGGCATCAAGGCCTTTTAGATCCTCTATCGAATCGCGAAGGGAGCATGCCTCCTTCGTGCATCCCGGTGTATTGTCTCTGGGGTAGAAGTAGAGAATGACGATGTTTCCTCTTTCATCGGAAAGCTTCCTTTCCTCTCCATTCTCATCCGGAAGCGTGAAATCCGGAGCCATGTTTCCAATTTCGATCATATATTCCTCCGCATTCATGTTAACACAAGAGATGTATTCTTCGTGAAGATTCCTCCGGTAATTTGCCTTAGCTAACAGGCTGTAGTATTATTAAAGGAAAGGAGATTTCCTATGAGTGAGAATAAAGAACTTATTCTGAGAGATGTTAAACTTCGTGAGAACGCTCTCATGAAGAACGTCTATCTGTGGATGATACTAGGACTGGCTGTCACAGCTGGTATTGCATTCTTCGTGTCAACATCGGAGGCAGCTCTTCGTTTCATCTTTCTTAATCCGATTGTGACGATTGCCATCTTCATTGCGCAGCTTGTGCTCGTGATGGTTCTTTCAGGCCGTGTTGAGAGACTCAGCACAGGTGCTGCTGTCGGAACATTCCTCGGGTACTCGGCTCTTACCGGTGTTACTCTTTCATCGATTTTCCTCGCATATACAGGAACATCGATTGCGATTGCGTTCATGTCAGCTCTTTCCGTGTTCATCGGAGGTGCTATCTACGGTGCTGTGACGAAGAAGGATCTCAGAAGCTGGGGCGGCTACCTTACAATGGGTCTTTTCGGACTTATCATCGCATCACTGCTGAACATGCTCTTCAGATCAAGTGGCCTTGACCTTATCGTATCGGTTATCGGAGTTGTGCTCTTCACAGGTCTAACAGCATGGGATTCACAGCGTGTGAGCGATATTAACAGGGAATATGGTCCATCAATGACCAGCGAGGAGCTTACTAAGCTCGGGATTCTCGGAGCTCTTTCCCTCTATCTCGATTTCCTCAACATCTTCCTCTACCTTGTACGTATAGTTGGTAGAAGTGACAACTAAGCTTATTTTCGAGGGCCCTGATACCCTCGTTTACTGGAAGGAGAGCGGTATACCAACAGTGCCATTGAAGAATACCATCGATGGCACTACGCTCCTTTCTATTGCCTCCGCATATTTTCCTGAAATCGTCTGCTGTCATGGTGATAACGAATGGGAAGGTGGTGTCATACACCGCCTCGACAACCTCACGAAAGGCCTTGTCCTCATTGCGAGATCACAGAAGGCATATGATGCGCTCATGCAGCAGCAGAAGAAGGATATGATACAGAAGGAATACCTTGCAACAGTAACATCTGGACGGAGTATTGAAGAGGGATTCGAGGATTATCCTTTTTCTGATCCTCTTCATGAAGATGGGATGATTACATCTTATTTCAGATCGTTCGGTCCGGGGGGCAAAAGCGTACGCCCATGTTATTCCAATCCTCGCTATGCGAAAGGCAGAATCTATACAACCATGGTGACTCCTGAGTCCAACAGCGTTGTCCGCTGTACCATAACAAGAGGATTCAGACATCAAATCAGAGCACACCTTGCGTGGGCTGGTTACCCTATAGCAGGGGATACCCAGTATGGTGGAACGGAATCCCCTGATTTCGGGCTTGAAGCTGTTTCGATAAGCTATATCGAACCATGTTCTGGCCGTAAGCTCACCATCACAGCCTGATTATCTTTCAACCGAGAATACAATCGTCCTGTTCTGATAGACGATTATCCTGTGCTCAAGATGTGCTTTCACAGCAGTAGAGAGCACCTGTTTCTCACAGTCCTTGCCGACCTCCCTGAGCCCTTCCGGTGTAAGCTCATGGCTGACTCTCACGACATTCTGTTCGATGATAGGTCCCTGGTCGAGGTCTTCCGAAGCGTAATGAGCAGTCGCTCCGATCATCTTCACTCCGCGTTCATATGCACGTTTATATGGATTTGCCCCTTGGAAGGCTGGAAGGAACGCGTGATGGATGTTTATTATCCTGTTCTTCCATTCGTCGGTGAAGTCTGAGGAGAGAATCTGCATGTATCTTGCAAGAACAACAAGGTCGATATGGAATTTTCTCAGGAGTTCCCTTACTTTCTCTTCCTGCGCTTTCTTGTCATCTCCTACAGGAAGACAGTAATAGGTGATTCTGAACTGCTCTGCGACTCTTTCAAGATCAGGATGATTTGAGATGATAAGAGGAATCTCTGCATTGAGTTCTCCCTCGTGCTGCCTTGAAAGAAGATCATAGAGGCAGTGGCTTGTCTTCGAAACGAGAATAGCCATCCTTGTCTTGTAATCCGACCAATGGCATGACCACTCGAGTGATAAAGAAGAAGCCAGCACCGCGAATTCGTCTTCGAGTTCCTTCCTTGATGTCTTCATGTCGGAAGCATCCAGCTCTATTCTCATGAAAAAACGTTTCTCGAAGCTATCTGTATGCTGCTGGCATTTCAGGATGTTGTAGCCCCTGCTGTAGAAGAAATCGACAACGGAAGCAAGAAGGCCTTTCCTGTCATTGGTCTGTATAAGGAAAATGGCTTTGATCATCTTATTCCTCGTCGTTCTCAAAACTTTCAGTTGCTAATTCGTTCTCATTATCTGAAACGACTTTCTCGACCTTCCTCTGAATCTCAGAGAGCGTCTTTGTAAGCTTCTTTCCCAATGCGTTCGCTTCCTCATAAAGCTTGATGGACTCCTCAAGTCCTGTCTCTTCCTTCTTCAGAAGCTCTGTTATCTCTTCCATTCTCTTAAGATCGCTTTCAAAGCTCATATCATCCTCCGATGACCGAAGATGTTATCTCTCCATCCCCGGTTCTGGTTTTTATTCTATCTCCTGGTTTCACATCAGATGCTTTCCGCACGATGCTTCCGTCCTCTTTCTCTGTTACCGTAAATCCTCGTTTCAGTATAAGAAGGGGGGAGAGTGCCTCATTCTCCTTCGTCACAGATGAAAGCCTCAGACGTTTCATTTCCATCTTCCGCATAATAGCAGAATCGGCATCCTTTCTTACGATTCTGAGTTCTGCTTCAGCTTTCTCTTTCTTTCTCAGGAGGCAGTCAAGGGAAACAGATAGAGAAGATGTGATTCTTTCCTTTCCTCCTGTTATTTTCCCCTCCATCGATTCAGCTATATCTTCCTCTGCATAGGCAAGCGATGAGGAAGCGTTCTGCATCCGGAGAATCAGAATCTTCCGCAAATCCTCCGTTGATGGAATCCTGCTTCTGTACTTCAGTATCTTGTTCTCCATTGCGGAAGCATTATGCAAAGCGGTACTCAGTCTGTGGAATGAAGATGAAAGCTTCTCCTTCATAAGCGAATTCATCATGAAAAGCGCATTCTCGAGTCTTTCTCTTCTCCTGAAGATTGTCTCAGTGACAATTTCAGCAGCTGCCGATGGAGTAGGGGCTCTTCTGTCTGCCACATAATCTGAGATAGGCCAGTCAATCTCATGCCCCACCGCTGATATCACAGGAATCTCGGAATTATGCACAGCTTCGATGACCTCGGGCTCCGAAAAGCAGGAGAGGTCCTCGATACTGCCGCCTCCTCGTCCTACGATAAGCACATCGCATGCGCTGAAGTTGTTTGCCTCCCTGATTCGCATCGCAATACTTTCTGCCGCACCATCTCCCTGTACAGTGCATGGGAATAACAGGATATTCAACGAAGGTGCACGCCTTCTCGTAATATTCAGGATATCCCTAATCGCTGCACCTGTCGGACTTGTGACGACTCCAAGCGTGTTTATCTCTTCCGGTATCGGTTTCTTCCTGTCTTCATCGAAATAACCGAGAGAACGATAGTATTCCTTCCTCTTCTCTATTATCTGAAGAATATCTCCTTCACCCTTTTTCTTCATCTCCCTGACCATGAATGTCAGCTTGCCAGTCTTTGCGTAGAAGGAGAGGGAACCCTTTGCGATGACAAGGTCTCCGTCATCCGGCATTACCATTGAATACTGGGCTGAGCGGAAAACGGCAGCATCAAGCGCCGCCCCCTTGTCTTTGAGCGTGAAATACCAATGCCCCGATGATGCTGGTCTGAATCCAGAGATTTCCCCCTCGATGCTCAGCTCATAGAAAAGACTCTCGACTGTATCGTGGATGATCTCATTGGCTTCTGAGACTGTAAGTGTTCTGCTTAGAAGATCGTAACCAGGCATAATGCTATTCTACTTCAAGATGAGGTGAATAAAAAAGACCGTCCGTAGACGGTCTCAGAGATAGTGCTTATTCTCACTCCTCTTCGATAGCACCCTGTGGGCATACGCTTGCGCATGTTCCGCAGCTGATGCATGTATCAGGATCGATTACGTAGATATCGCCCTCGGAGATAGCTCCAACTGGGCACTCACCTGCACATGTTCCGCAGGCAACACAGCTGTCTGTGATCTTATATGCCATAACAAAACTCCTTTCTAGCTGCTTTGCAGCTTTTAGTCATCTTAGAAAGAATCTACACCCAAAGCGTTTTGTCGTCAACAAAATGACGGCTTTCAAAGCTCTGAATTGACTTTCTTTTTCCCGATAAGCAGGTAGAAGATATAGCCTGCGGCATCGGCGAGAAGCCATCCTATAGGAATGGACATCCATATTCCTATCTCCCCGATAGGAAGTTTTGAGAGGATATATGCCAGTATTACTCTGAGCCCGAGGCTTATGATCGTCAGGACAAGAGATATTGATGGAGTCTTCAGCGCCCTGAATATTCCGTAGAACAGGAAGAGGTATCCGATGAGTATGTAGAAGGCTCCCTCAATCCTGAGGTAGTCAGCTCCGATTCCGATGATTTCCGTATCGGCTTTATCGATGAATATCGAGATGAGAGCGTGGGGGAAGATGAACACGAGAAGGGAAATCAGAAGTCCGAACACTGTCACGAGAAGGAACGCGATTCTCATTCCTTTCCTTATCCTTCCGCCTTTGCCAGCTCCTGCGTTCTGGCTTACGAATGTTGAGAACGCATTGCCGAATTCCTGAAGAGGCATATATGCGATACTGTCGATCTTCACACCAGCTGCGAATGCGGCCATAACTCCTGATCCGAATCCATTCACTATTCCCTGCACGCAGAGTATACCGAGATTCATTATAGACTGCTGTAAGGATGTGAGGACCGATAGCGACATCAGCTCTGAGAAAAGGGATTTTCCCTCTTTTATATCATCCTTACCGAATCTGAGGAGCTTTTCGTTTCTTATCGCAACGACAGCGATTCCGATTCCCGCAGCATACTGCGAGATTATCGTGGCAGCCGCTGCTCCCCATACTCCTAGTTCCAGCGATATGACGAAATAGAGATCGAGTATGATGTTCATCACTGCAGAAAGTGCCATGAAGATAAGCGGGGTTCCTGAGTTTCCTATGGAACGTTCCGCCGCAGCATAAAAGTTGTAGATGAAGAGTGCGGGAAGCCCGAGGAATATGACGCGAAGATATTCATGCATGTCGCCATAGACATCTTCAGGAACCTGCATCAGATACATGATCTGGTCCTGCAGGATGATTGCCAGAACCGTGAGAACAAGTGATACAGCTCCTATCGCGGTAAAAGACAGACCAAGTGCATGCTTTAGTCTGTCATAATTCTTTTCGCCATAGAGATATGAGAATACAATTCCAGAACCCATTGAAAGCCCGATCATCAGCGATGTGAGAAAATTCATCAATGAGTATGCAGACCCGACGGCGGCAAGAGCCTCTGGCCCGATAAATCGTCCTACGATAATCGAATCAGCTGCGTTATAAAGAGTCTGCAGCATGTTGCCTAGCATCAATGGAAGCGCAAAAGACAGAAGCGGTGCGATGATGCCGCCTTCTGTCAGATCTCTCTTTGCATTCAGCATGCTGACAATGTAGCGCACCTGAAACCCTTTTGGAAGATGTCTCTTTCTGCTATTATCGCTCCGTATGAAAAAGCTAGTCATTGCAGAAAAGCCCTCAGTAGGGCGTGAGATTGCAAAGAATCTTGGCTGCTTTTCCCGTGAGAAGGGTTTCACGGAAGGCAGTGAATACATTGTCACATGGGCGCTTGGCCATCTTGTAGAACTTGCAGACCCACAGCATTATTCGGAGAGCTGGAAGAGATGGTCACTGAAGGATCTTCCAATGCTTCCAGAGCACCTCGATCAGGTCGTCATCGATGAATCGAAGGAGCAGTTCAGCGTCATCGACTCACTCCTCAAGCGCAGCGATATCGAGTCGGTTGTCATCGCGACAGATGCTGGAAGAGAAGGTGAGCTTGTCGCCAGATGGATACTGAAGATGGCCGGTTACGAAGGTAAGATGGAGCGTTTGTGGATATCCTCCCAGACAGAGAAAGCCATCAAGGAAGGATTCGAGAATCTTCATCCTGCTTCCGATTACGATAATCTCTATCAGGCAGCTTCCTGCCGTGCCGCAGCTGACTGGTATGTCGGCATGAATGTCACAAGAGCTCTCACATGCTTCTACGATGCAAAGCTTTCATCGGGACGTGTGCAGACACCGACTCTCGCCCTGATGACGAAGAGGGAAGATGAGATTGAGGCTTTCGAGGGCAAGTACTATTACACAGCCCGCGGTGATTTCGGTCTTTTCTCCGCTTCTTATTATCCAGAGGAGAATACAATCCGCTTCACAGATGATGCGACAGCAGAAGAGATGAAGGAGTGGAAGGACAAGAGCGGAAAGGTTTCTTCCCTTGTGACGGAAGAGAAGAGCGATCCGGTTCCTCAGGCATATGATCTTACAGAGCTGCAGCGCGATGCGAACATAATGCTTGGATTCTCTGCAAAGGAGACTCTTGATACGCTTCAGCGTCTTTATGAAGTTCATAAGATCGTTACATATCCGAGAACCGATTCCAGATACATAACCCAGGACATAGTCCCGACGCTTCCTGAGCGCATTAAAGCTCTCAAGAACACGATATTCTCCCGTCAGGTCGATGAATACCTCGAAAACGGTTTCCGTTCAGATAACCCGAGATTCGTCAATGATTCCCTCGTCTCCGATCATCATGCGATCATCCCGACAGAGGAAACGGTGCATCCTGAGAAGCTCTCTGCTGATGAGAATAAGCTCTGGCAGCTTATCGCTCTCCGCTTCCTTGAAGTGATAGGAGAGGATTATCAGTACAAGACAACGGTCTGCACAGTTGATGTCGATGGCAAGGCTTTTAAGACAAGGCTCACCATTCCATCAAGGAAGGGCTACCGTTCAGTATCTGAGAGTGCTGGCCTGAAGACTGCCTCAATGCTTACGGAAGACAGCGAGAACAGCTTCATCCTCATGCAGATGAAAGAAGGTGATGAGGTTACGCTTTCATCTGTGAAGATCAGGAAGAATGTGACCACACCTCCTGAAAGATACACCGATGCTACGCTTCTTTCTGCCATGGAGCATGCCGGACGCTTTGTTGAGGATGATGCTCTCAAGGCAAATCTCGGTAATGGCCTCGGAACTCCTGCGACAAGAGCTGACATGATTGAGAAGCTCGTTCAGAACAGATATGTCGAGAGGGATGGAAAATATTTCGTTCCTACGGCAAAGGGCAGGGAAGTTGTACGTCTTGCACCTGAGGTGCTCCGTTCACCAGAGCTGACAGGAGTTTGGGAAGGCAGACTTGAGAAGATATCGAAGGGTAAGGAAGATCCTGATCTCTTCATCAGGGATATAAAGAAGATGGCCGCGGATCTTGTAAAGGAAGTCGAGAGAAGCGATAAGGTATTCGCTCCTGTATTCAAGGATTCCAAGAAGTGTCCGTACTGCGGCTCAGAGATGATGAAGGCTGTCGACCCAGATGGATCTGTACATTACATCTGCCAGCGTCTTTCATGCCAGTATGAGGAGAAGGAAGTCAAGATTAAAGTCTCGACAGGAGTTCCTCAGGTGAAGAAGATTTCCCAGATTCCAGGCGAGAAGGTCAAGGTTGTCATAAACAAGAAGAGCGCTGTCCATGTTCCCAAGGCTGTCTATGAGACGAAGACGATTGTCGTCAGGGAATCGAAGAAAGCTTATAAGCGTGACAGAACGATCGACAACCAGCGCCGCCCTCAGCCTCAGCGTCTTTCTTCCAATGATTTCGGAGGAGGTACAATGGCTGACTTCTTCCGTCTTTCAAAGGAAAGACAGGACAAGGATAAGAACAGGAAGAGAAAATGAGAACTTTTGAATTCAAGGCAAGAGTCTATTATTCCGATACCGATGCAGAAGGTATTATATACCACACGAGGTATCTTGACTTCGCGGAGCATGCTAGGACTGAGATGCTCCGTGAGGCTCTCCCTGATAAATCACAGTATGAGCTGGCGCAGGGAGACGGTGGGATAATAATAGTAGTGAGGTCGATGAACATCGAATTCAGATCTGCTGGGCATCTTGATGATGAGCTCACTGTCTATACCCAGATGGTTGATATGCAGCATTTCTCGTGCACATTCGAACAGAAGATAATGAGAGGTGAGACTGTCCTCTGCGAGATTAAGATAAAGGCAGCATTCCTTTCAGCTGTTACAAGAAAGCCAACTCCAATTCCGGAGTATATCAAAGTGGCAATGGAAGACTGATTCACGGCTCTGGTTAGAATTCTTTCCAGAGCCTGATTCTTTTGTCGCATTCATCCTTTGGTAACCTGCTGTTTCTGGAAAGCAGATATTCAAGTTTTTCTGCACACGGCTGAGCCGAGATTATTCCTTGTTCTATGAACTGATCAAAAATGTAAAGTGAACCAGATACGGCAATATCGTCATTTTCTGCATACTTTCTTAAAGCCATGTCATTTGTCAGAAGCCTTGAATTCATGTTTTTCGCATATTTCCACACTGATTTATCGGTGATTGATAATACAGAGATGTCGGGATGGAAATAGTATAAATCTGAAATTTCTTTTGCAGAAAACGATTTCACCGTAAGTAGATTGCCTTTTTCATATTCCATCAGCATTTTCTTTATATGTTCAGGCTTCTTCAGTTCGTGCATCACGAAATCCGTTGTGTGTATTTCAAAGCTTAGAGCGAATAATTCATTCATCAGATCAGCAAAAGCAATATCGATGAAGATGTTTGCATCACAAATTGCAATTGCAGAATCATTCACCATATATTATTCCTTATTTCTGCGACATCTTTCTTCAGTAGCGCTGAAGCCTTTGATTCAGAAATAAGGCCTTCTGATAATGCTCTGTATACCATGTTCTCGAATTTCTCAGAGCGGTATTCGGAAAATCTTGATTCATCACATGTCAATCTGAATTCAGGGTCATTGTTATAACGACCCTTGTATTTATCGTAATCATATTTGGTGATTATCTTCAAATTCAAAGCTTTACGCATTAATGCACTTATAGAAATGCCATATTGTTCTTGTATTGATATTAATTCATTTATTGTTATTTCTTTACGTTTTTTTCCTATAATGAATATAAATGCTTCTGAGGGAATCAGCATTTCGCTGGCAAATTCATGACATCGGGTTTCGTTTACAGATGCTTTTGTGTATGCATTCCCTAGAATAAGATGTCCCAGTTCATGCATTGCAGAGAATCTTATTCTTTCAGAGTTGTTGTTGCCATTGAGAATTATGATTGGCTTCTCATGGTTTACATAACCGCTCATGCCATCGAAGTCCGCATGCGCATTGAGGAATATCACCTTTATCCCTTTCTTTTCCAGAAGTGATGATGTACTTACAATGGCATCATTTCCT
Source organism: Candidatus Ornithospirochaeta stercoravium (assembly GCA_017694915.1). GTDB lineage: Bacteria > Spirochaetota > Spirochaetia > Sphaerochaetales > Sphaerochaetaceae > Ornithospirochaeta > Ornithospirochaeta stercoravium. The sequence continues at coordinate 41 of JADIMF010000086.1, read as the reverse complement.
ATATTCCATTTTTTTCTGATGAACTGGGCAGCTTGTATAGG
>JADIMF010000085.1 GCA_017694915.1 Candidatus Ornithospirochaeta stercoravium | reverse complement strand
GAGGTGAGCTTCTGGTGTCCTTCCGGTCTGGGATTCCAGACATCAAGAATCTATGATTCTAGCACCGCAGTACGGTGAACGATAGCTTCTCGAAAAGGATTCTTGAGATCGGCCTCAGAAGCGTCCCTTCTTCAGTCTCAGTGTTTTGGCTCAGAGGGGGTATCATATGGATACGTATCAGACATTGATGATTGTATTCACGGTAATGGGCTTGCTCATTGCCGTTTCCAATAGGAAATAAATGAGAAAGTCGTTCTGCTATCGACCATGGTGAGAACGACTTTCTTACCAAACGGACGAAGCTACCGTTCACTTGCGGTGCTTCTTTCTGCCTTTATCTTCATAAAGAAATTTGTGTTTGTCAATTCAGATGAGGGATGAATGAAGATGTATATACGATGTGTACTTGCAACAGTATTGCATTGAGGCTATTATATCGCTGTTATTTTAGGGCGCATAGCTCAGCGGGAGAGCATTACCTTCACACGGTAGGGGTCAGCAGTTCAATCCTGCTTGCGCCCATCTAAAAATGCAGGGAGCGGTATTCAGAGCCGCTCCAAATTTTACTGATTAAGAGGGTAGTATTGCTGAGCTCTGGATACTACCTTTCCTATTTGAGGAGTCTGATGGCTTTCATTTTGTCTTTTTCCACCTGCTCCTTCACTTCCTCAAGCGAATTCATCTTTCTTATCGGGCGGAGATAGGACATTATCCTGAGTGTCATGTATTCACCATAGATATCCCTGTCGAAATCGAGGATATTCGTTTCGATTGTTATCTTTTCCTCGTTGTCGACAGTCGGACGTCTCCCGATATTAGTCACTCCGATATATTCACCATCTCGGATGTTGACTATCGAGGCATAGACGCCTTCTCCCGGGATTTCCATGCCTCTTTCCGGCCTGAGATTAGCAGTAGGCATACCTACTGTTCTTCCTTTTCCCTTTCCGTGGACGATGACTCCACGGAGAACCGATATGGGGTTATCAGAAGTCATAGTGTTCTTCGGGTTTAGTAAATGATGCGATTGTCACCTTGCAGTTTTTGAGTGCGAACACCTCAGTATTGCCGTCGTCAGGATCATACATTGCCTTTAATTCAGGATAGCTCTCAAGCATCGAGACTCTCGCTTCTCTTCTATCATCCTCATAGGCTTCTGCAGAGAGTCTTATCCAGTCGCCATCAACCATCGCAGAGATTTCTATTCTCGGGTTTGCGTGCATTTCCCTGGAAACCTTCTTTTTCTTTCCTGTCTGGATATAAAGGTTTCCATCATACTCATGTATTGTTCCGAATGGTCTTACGCGAGGCTGTCCACCATCATCGGTTGCGAGGAAATATGTTCCTGCAACCTTAAGAAAATCAAGGGTTCTCTTCTTTCCGTCTTTCATGTGGATAGAATACAGCTTTTTCCTTTTCACAGCTATCGAAAATGATTATCATGCCATGCGGAGAGTCATATATGGCTGTTGATCTTACAAAAGGGCGAACGCTTCCTGTTCTTTTCCGATTCTCGCTTCCTGTTATAGGAGGCAATCTCTTTCAGCTTTTCTATACGCTTGCCGACACGCTTATCGTCGGGCAGACAATAGGCGAGGGAGCACTCGCTGCAGTAGGAGCAACATCCGTCTTTGTTTATTTCATTCTCTGTTTCATAACCGGAATGACAGGTGGCTTCTCGATAATCCTTGCTCATGATATAGGGAGCAGGGAAACGGAGAATGCAAAACGCAATATAGTCGCTTCCATTTATATGTCTGCCGCAGTCACTGTTGTCATTACAGCCATAACCTGCCTCTTCTCAAGGCAGATCATTCATCTGATGAGGATTCCTGAAGCCATATCAGAGGACGCATACACATATATGGTGATTGTCCTTGCAGGTACCGGTGCGACCGTCCTTTATAACCTCATATCCAATATCCTGAGGGCTCTTGGGGACAGCCGCCTTCCTCTTATTTATCTTGTCATATCATCTCTGTTGAATGTTTTTCTCGATATACTCTTTATCGTTCCGTTCGGAATGGGTGTAGGAGGGGCTGCTCTTGCAACCGTGCTTTCACAGCTTCTTTCTGGAGTTCTCTGCTTTATCTCCGCTATACGGCGTTATCCTGTGATGAGGATTGAGAAGGCTTACTGGAAGTTTGATTCTCTGTCCATGAAAAGGAATCTCAGGCTTGGTTTCATAATGGGTTTCCAGATGTCGGCGATGTGCATCGGACAGGTTGTGATGCAGTCATCAGTCAACAGATTCGGCACTGCCGCCATCGCAGGGTATACAGCAGCGACTAAGATGGATCAGCTTTCGGTTCTGATCAACGGATCATATGTATCTGCAGTCTCTGCGTTCGTGTCGCAGAATCAGGGAGCGGGGGAGGATCTCAGGATACGCCAGGGGGTGAAATCATCGCTTCTTCTCGCCCTCATAACAGATGCCATCATCATGGGAATCATAGTGCTTATTGAGCCGTTTGTTGTCCCTCTCTTTGTAAGTAACCCCTCTCCAGATACATTTATCTACTGCCGTGATTTCTTCCTTATTACGGTGCCGTTCTACCCGCTTCTCGGTATTCTCTGTGTCTACAGGACCGCTGTACAGTCACTTGGAAACTCAAGAGCTCCGTTTGCAGCCTGCATTGCAGAGCTTATAGCGAGATGCTCAGCATCGGTTCTCCTTGCAATGTTTGTCGGATACCGTGGTGTTGTCTTCTCGACACCGTTTGCCTGGCTCCTTGCGGATCTCATAGTAGTCATCTCATACGCAAGAATGATGAGGCGAAAATAAGCTTGTTGCATTTTGGTGCAATTTTTTGAAGTTTTTTCACACGTTCTTCATACATCTGTTACAATTTTTGCAAGAAAGGAGAACCTCATATGAAGAAACTTCTGGTTTTGGCTCTCGTGCTTGCTGCATCATTTTCCGTATTCGCAGGCGGAAGCAGCGAGTCTTCTGCTGCAGACGATGGAACAATCAAGATTGCACTCATCATAGAGAATACTATTGATGATAAAGGCTGGTGCCAGTCAATGCATGATGGTATCACCCAGGCAATCGCTGCAATGCCCGACAAGAAAATCGAGTACAGATACTCCGAGAAGATGCTCCCGGTAGATGCTGGCTCAATGGCAAGGCAGTATGTCGCAGAAGGCTTTGATCTGATCATCGCTCATGGTGCACAGTACAAGAACCTTGTTCTTGAAATCGCAGAAGAGTATCCGGACGTATCATTCGCTTTCGGAACTTCATCGGAAATCGGTCCAGACAATGTATTCACTTACATGCCGGAATCCGAAGAGACAGGATATCTCAACGGTATGATTGCCGGAACTGTCACAGAGGATAACATCGTTGGCGTTGTAGGTCCTGTTGATTCAGGTGACTCTGCCCGCTATAACCGTGGCTTCGTGCTCGGTGTCCAGGCTGTAAATCCTGATGCCAAGATCCTTGTAGCTCACTCTGGTTCCTTCTCTGATTACGTAAAGGCATCGGAAGTTGCTCAGTCTCAGCTGGCATCTGGCGCTGATGTCCTCACAGGCTCATCACAGCAGGCTATCGGAGCACTCCGCGCAACAGCTGAAAGCCCGATCGCAATGTGGGTTGGACAGGATACCGCTCAGCTTACAACTGAAGAAGGCAAGGCAAAGTGCATCGCAGCTTGTGCATATAACTATGCAGCTGTTGTCGTCGACCTCGTTAATAAGATTGAAAGCGGCGTCAAGGGCGGCGAATGCATCCCGATGAACTTCGCAAATGGCGGATTCGTATTTGAATACAACCCTGATCTTGAGGCTGAATGGGTAACACCGGAGCTTAAGGCAGCGGTACAGGAAGCTATGGATAGCTTCATTGCAGATCCAGATGGCACTCTTGCTAACTGGGCAGATGTTGATTACTCAACTCTTTGATGATTATTAACACAAGGCAGGGCATATCGCTCTGCCTTTTTCTGATGCTATGGACAATAAGATAAGAAGTCTCCGTATGGAGCATATAACAAAGCGCTTTCCCGGAGTCCTTGCTTCTGATGATATTTCAATCAGCGTTGGAGAGGGAGAAGTGCTTGCTCTTGTCGGCGAGAATGGTGCTGGCAAGACCACTCTTATGAATATACTCATGGGACTTTACCAGCAGGACGAGGGAAGGATTCTCATAAACGATGAGGAAGTCCGTTTCCGTGGTCCTGAAGATGCTTTCAAGGCAGGGCTTGGAATGGTCCACCAGACATATATGCTCGTGCATAACATGACAGTCACCGAGAATATTGCGCTGGGGTACAAGGAAGCCTGGAAAGGTATCCATCTTGATATGAAGAAGGTACGGGAGAAGGTTGTTGAGGTCTCGAATCACTATGGTCTTGCAGTCAATCCCGATGCATATATCTGGCAGCTTTCAGTTGGAGAGCAACAGAAGGTCGAGCTTGTGAAGACGCTCTGTCTTGGAGCGCGCTTCCTTATTCTTGATGAGCCGACTTCCGCTCTGACACCGCAGGAAGTCGATGAGCTTATCGAGCTTCTGCATAAGATGACTTCAGAGCTTTCGATAATATTCATCTCTCACAAGCTTCAGGAAGTGAAGGCACTTTCCAACAAAGTGACGATTCTCCGTCATGGCAAGGTTGTGTTCAGTGGCAATACCGATGATTATTCATCGGAAGAGATTGCTGCGAAGATGACGGGTCATGAGATCATACTTCCCAAGAACAATGAGAGGAATGCAGGTGGAGAGACCGTCCTTTCCATAAAGGATATCGTCGTCAAGTCAGATAGGGACACGATAGCTCTCGATCACCTCTCACTCGATATAAAGAGCGGAGAGATTGTCGGACTTGCCGGTGTTTCAGGAAACGGCCAGAGAGAGCTTGCTGAGGCGATAAACGGGCTCAGAAAATGCGAGAGCGGTACCATCTCGTTCTTCGGTAATAATATAGAGAACAAGAATGCTGAGGCCGTCATCTCCTATGGAATGGGTTATATACCCGAGGAGAGGAATACGGAAGGCATCGTTCCAGGCTTCTCAATCAGGGAGAACTTCATCCTGAAGGATTCCACATCCGAACCGTTTGCCCATTCATCATTCATGAACAAAAAGGCAATTGATGAGAATGCGGAGAATCTCGTGAAGAAGTTCGACGTGCGATGTCCTGGGATAAACACAGCAGCAGGTTCTCTCTCCGGAGGCAATATACAGAAGGTGATTCTTGCCAGGGAAATCGAGAGAAAGCCGAAATTCCTTGTCGCGGTCTATCCGACACGAGGCCTTGATATGGGCGCTGTCGAATTCATCCATCAGAAGCTTCTTGAGATAAGGAAAAGCGGGGTAGGTATCCTCCTTATTTCCGAAGAGCTTGATGAGATAATGGATCTCTCCGACAGGATAGCTGTAATTTATAAAGGCTCCATACAGCGCGTGCTGGATAAAGCCGAGGCAACCAGAGAGAATCTTGGAATACTGATGGCGGGGGTTAAGCTATGACAAAAGGATTTATAATCGCATTCAAGGCAGTAATAATATTCCTTGCTGTTGTGATAGCCATTCTGATGGCTTCTGTCATCCTCTGGATCATCGGAGCTGATGTAAGCGCGACGTTCTACACAATCTGTATAGAACCGCTTTCCAAGATGCTTCATCTGTCTGAGGTTCTGATCAGAGCTATTCCTCTCTGTATAATAGCGCTCGGTATCTCCGTTGCTTACAGATCGGGTATCATAAATATCGGAGCTGAGGGACAGATGGCGATGGGACTTCTTGCCTTCACAGGCGTTGCCCTTGCTTTTCCAGATGTCCCGCGTCCGCTTCTTCTGCCGCTCGCGCTCATCGCTTCGGTTATAGGCGGAGGTGTGTGGGGTTTCATCCCAGGAATCCTCAAGGCAAAGCTAAATGTATCTGAGCTTCTTTCGACTGTTATGCTCAACTACATCGCAGCGCAGTTCTATTCACTCTGCCTGAGGACGATTTATCTTGATCCTGCAGAACAGGTGTATGGCACTGGAACTCCGCAGTCGATGAGACTTACCGAGAATGTCTGGCTGGGGCGTCTGACAGGTCGTCTGCATTATGGAATCATAATAGCGATTGTTCTTGCGTTCCTTATCTTCGTACTGATGTGGAAGACTTCCATAGGTTTCAAGATGAGGGCTTCAGGATCGGGAGCTAGAGCTGCCCGCTATGCCGGTATCAGCGTAGGATTCTATGTCACTGTCTCTATGGTTATCTCCGGTGCATTCGCTGGCCTTGCAGGAGGCGTTGAGCTTGCAGGTGTTCACAGGCGTGCTATTGAGGGAATAACGAATAACTACGGATTCTCAGGTGTCGTTGTCGCTCTCTTCGGTGGCCTGCATCCATTCGGAATCATCCCAGCATCGTTCTTCTTCGGACTGATGATATACGGAGCTACGCTCGCACCTTCGAAGGTCGGTGTTCCCGCCAACATCGTTCAGGTAATGCAGGGCATAATAATCATAGTAATCGTCACAGCACAGATGGTGCTTTCGAATGCATATTTCCGTGACAGGGTATGGAGACGTATCCAGAGCATGAGGAAGAAGGAGGCCTGAAATGATTGAGATAATCACAAATATGCTATCGATGTGCATACCGTTCTCAGTAGCTCTTCTTCTTGCTTCCACCGGAGAGATGTTCAATCAGAGAGCTGGTGTATTCAACCTCGGATGCGAGGGCGTGATGGCGATGGGTGCTTTTGTCGGCATGCTCATTCCGTTCCTCGCGGGCGGTGGTATGCATGTTTCGCAGTGGTATAACGTGCTTGGTTTCGTGGCTGCAGCTGTTCTTGGCGCGCTTTTCGGACTCTTTTTTGGTCTTATCAC